>JBAQLW010000144.1:0-6934 GCA_049302175.1 Rectinemataceae bacterium | reverse complement strand
GTTCAGGGGTCGAAATGATCCATGCCCTGGATTTCCTCAAACGTTTCGGCACCGAAGGTCAGGAAGCCTTCAAGGGCCTCAGCCATGTCGTCGTCGCGGGCGGCGGCAACACTGCCTGCGATGCCGTACGGGCCGCGACGCGCATTGCAGGCATCCATTCCGTCAGCCTCGCCTACAGGCGGACGCGCGCCGAAATGCCCGCCGACCATGAGGAGCTCGAGAACGCCATAGCCGAGGCGAAGCCCGACGCCGCTCCTTACTCCCCCCTTTTCGAGCTCGCCCTTCCCGAGGAAGCCAAGCCTGGCGTCCTCGTCATGAGAGAAATGAGCTTGGGAGAAAAGGACGCCTCAGGCAGGCGTTCGCCCCTCCCGACGCAAAAGACCTTCGAACTAGCCTGTGACCTTCTCGTGACGGCGATCGGGGAGGAACCCGATAAAGCTCTTCTTGAAGGCTTTGGTATAGAGTCGGGAAGGAACGGATTGCCCGTCGCCGATGCCTCGACAATGGAGACAAGTGTGGAAGGCCTGTACGTCGGCGGCGATGCCCGCAGAGGGTCCGCATCCATCATCGCCGCCGAAGCCGACGGAAGGGCCGCGGCCAGGTCCATCCTCGCGAAGGAAGGCTTCGCCCTCCCGATTCCGGATTACGCGCCGCCGAGGCTCGACAAGGCCAGGCTGGCACGCAGGGGCGAAATCCTCATGTCGCTCAAGCCGGATGATCCCGGATTCGCGGCGCGCGAGGCCGAACGCTGCCTCGCCTGCGACTCGGCCTGCCTAAGGTGCGTCGAAGTATGCCCCAACAGGGCGAATATGTTCATAGAAATGGGCCGGCCATTCTCCCAGGACGCGCAGATACTCCATCTGGACAGGTACTGCAACGAGTGCGGCAACTGCGGTTTCTTCTGCCCATGGGAGGGCGAGCCATATTCGGGCAAGCCCACGCTTTTCGACAACCAGGCTGAACTCGAAACATCGAAGAATGCCGGCTTCGCCTTCGTGTCGGAGGGCGGATTGCCTAACCTCGCGCTGAGGTCCGAAGTGGGAGGCCAGGCTTACCGGCTCGATTATGCTTCCTGGAACGGCGCCGCCTCCATACCTGGCGCGGCTTCCATGGTAGCCCTTGCCCGGGAAGTGTACAGACATCATCCTTATCTATTGGAGGAAACTCCATGATCCTTTTCGAGAACGTAAAGCTCCTTTCTTTCAACCCCCCCGCTGTTTCTGATGGTTGCGACCTCGTCGCCTACGGACAGGAGGAGGGCGCGAAGGCCGGGACGATAGCGGAGATCGGCGCCGGGCTGCGCGCGAAATACCCGCGGGCCGAACTCGCGGGCTCCGGCGGCTATCTCTCGCCGGGTCTCGTCTGCGCACACACGCACCTCTATTCAGCGCTCGCGAGGGGCATGGAAGTGGCCATCCAGCCCTCCAAGGATTTCTGCCAGATTCTCGAGCACCTCTGGTGGCGACTGGATAGGGCGATCGACCTGCCCATCATCGAGGCGAGCGCCCTCGCGGGCTGCGCCGATGCGCTGGCAGCGGGCGTCACTTCCCTTGTAGACCACCACGTGAGCCCCTCGGCAATCGACGGGAGCCTGTCCGTGATCAGGCAGGCTTACGAGGAAGTGGGCCTGCGCGGCATCCTCTGCTACGAGACGACGGACCGGAACGGCGCCGAAGGCGCGCGCGCAGGCCTGGCCGAAAACCTGCGCTTCGCGCGCGAAGTGGACGGAATGCGCGCGCGCGGCTCGTCGCCCCAGGTCGAGGCCGCCATAGGCGGCCATGCCGGTTTCACCGTAGGCCAGGAGACACTGGAAGGCCTTGCCGACGCGGTGAGGACCTCCGGCCGGGGCATTCACATCCACCTCGCCGAGGACAGGTACGACGCCGTCGACTCCCGCTACCGCCACGGCCTCGACCTCGTCGAAAGACTGGAGAAGGCCGGGGTCCTCACCCCCAAGGGCATCATCGGCCATGGCCTCTGGCTCACGCCCTCGGAGATCGAGATCATGAACGCCCGGGACGTCTTCCTCGCCCACAACGCGCGATCCAACATGAACAACGCGGTGGGCTACAACGCCCTCCTCCATACGCACAGGAACGTCGTCCTCGGCACCGACGGCATGGGCGCCGACATGCTCGAGGAATTCAAGTTCGCCGTCTTCCGGCACAGGGAATCGGCCGGCCCCTGGTGGCCCGACAACTTCCTCGCCTGCCTCGATCGCGGCAACAGGCTCCTTGAGCGCTATTTCCCCGGCGAAGGCAGCTTCGGCGTCCTCGCCCCCGGCAATCCGGCCGATCTTGTCCTCTGGGACTACGACCCGCCCACCCCCCTCGACGCGGCCAACATCGCGGGACACATGGCCTTCGGCATGAGCTCGCGCTCCGTGCGCAGCGTCGCCGTCGCAGGTAAAATTCGCATCCAGGACAGGAAGCCCCTGTTCGATATGGAAAAAATCCAGGCAATGGCGCGCGCCCAGGCTCGCCGTCTCTGGAACAACATGGAAGGAAGGTGACTATGGACAGCGCGACGATTCTCGCGAAGGCAAAAGAATACAGGGATTACACTGCACGCAACCTGAGCGAGATGATCAAGGTGCCGGGCTTCAGCACGACGGAGAAGGACCGCGTTCTTCTCCTGAAGAAGCTTTGCATGGAAGCGGGCATGGAGGACCTGCACATCGACGGCCTCGGCTCCCTTCTCGGCCGCGTTGGCAAGGGCAAGAAGAAACTCGTGTTCGATGCCCATATTGACACGGTCGGCGTCGGCGATCCCGCCCAGTGGAATACTCCTCCCCACTCGGGGCTGATAAAAGATGGCCTTGTCTACGGACGCGGCTCCACGGATCAGCTGGGGGGCGCGGCCTCGATGATCACCGCCGCGCGCCTCCTGAAGGAATTGGCTTACGACGGCGACTTCACGATCTGGTTCGCTTTCACGGTCCTCGAAGAGGACTGCGACGGACTTTGCTGGAAATACCTCATCGAGGAAGAGAAGTTCGTCCCCGATTTCGTCGTATCCACCGAACCCACTTCCTGCAGGCTCTACCGCGGCCATCGCGGGCGCATGGAAATCCAGATCGACATCAGCGGCATCTCCTGCCACGGCTCGGCGCCCGAACGCGGCGATTCCGCTGCATACAAGGCGGCACGAGCCGCCCTCGCCATCGAAAAGCTCAATACCGAACTGAAACCGGATGACGACGAGTTCCTCGGCAAGGGCACGATCACCGTGTCGCAGATCAAGGTACAGGGGCCGAGCCAGTGCGCCGTGCCCGATCAGGCCATGCTCTACTGCGACCGCCGCCTCACCTGGGGTGAAAACGACGCGATCGCCATAGCCCAGGTGGAAAAAGCGCTGAGCGAAGCGGGCGTTACTGACTTCACCGTGAAAATGCCCGAATATGCCCAACCCGCCTACACCGGGAAGCTGTACAAGCAGGAGCTCTATTTCCCCACCTGGAAGATCAAGGCCGACCATCCTCTTGTCCGCTCAGGCGTGGAAGCCTACGGCGACCTTTTCGGCAAACCTCCCATCGTGGACAAATGGACCTTCTCCACGAATTGCGTCGCCATTTGCGGCCGCCACCAGATCCCCTGCATCGGCTTCGGCCCCGGCGACGAGGACCAGGCTCATGCGCCGAACGAGATAAACCGCGTCGACGATCTCGAGATGTGCGCCGCCTTCTACGCTGCCCTGCCAGGCAGGCTGGAGAAGCGCGCATGAGATGGCTCTATCGCTGTCCGTATTGTGGCAAAGTTTACGCCATCGAGCCAGGCCGGTACCTCTGCGAGGAGTGCGGAACAAGAAACAAACCTGGCCTGCCCCTTGAAGGCGTCCTCGAATGCGTCTGGGAAAAGGAAGCGGGCGATACGGCGTCCGGTATTCCCCTTCCCGTCGAAACCGAATTTTTTCCGCCTCTCCCCGTGGGGGACACGCCGCTGTGGCAGCCTTCAAGGCTCCGGGAAGCCCTCGGAGCCCCGAACCTCTACCTCAAGGATGACACCTGCAACCCCTCGGGCTCCTACAAGGACAGGGCGAGCTGGCTCGTGGCGGCTTTCGCGTCCAAGTTCGGGCTCAAGGAAATCGCCCTCGCGTCCACGGGCAACGCCGCCTCGAGCATGGCCTGCGTGGGAGCGGCCGCCGGCCTCAAAATCACCGTCTTCCTGCCGGCCTCAGCGCCGGCGGCCAAGCGCGTCCAGGTCCTCCAGTACGGCGCCGAGCTGCGCGAGGTCCAGGGCACCTACGACCAGGCCTTCGATGAATCCCTCGCCTATTCGGCGGCCACCGGCGTTCTCTCGCGGAACACTGCCTACAATCCCCTCACCATCGAAGGCAAAAAGACGGCCAGCTTCGAGATCGCCAGGGACCTGGGGCGCGCGCTCGCGTCCGCCTCCCACGCGAACGCCGTCGCCAGCTACATCGCCCCCGACCATGTCTTCGTGCCGACGGGCGACGGCGTCATCCTGGCCGGCATCATCAAGGGTTTCGAGGATCTCCTCAGGCTCGGCCTCACGGCAAAGATGCCCACATTCTGGGCAGCCCAGGCGGAAGGGTCGAGCGCCATCGCGCGCGCCCTCGCGACCGGCAGCTTCGAGGAGCGTCCCTCCGACACCCTCGCCGACTCGATCTCCGTCGATGTGCCGCGCAACGGCAGTTTCGTCCTTGCTAAATTGAGGAAGTATGGCGGTAAGGGCGTAACCGTCACCGATGAGGAAATCCTCGCCGCCCAGCGTGGACTCTCATCCATGTCCGGCCTCTTCGCGGAACCCTCGAGTGCCTGCGCCTTCGCCTGCTACCTGAAGGCTATGCCGGTGATTCCCCGCGAGGAATCTGTCATCGTGATGCTTACCGGTTCAGGCCTAAAGGACATACGCAACGCGGCAAAGGCAGTTGGCGCGAAGTTCTCCCTGAATCCGTATAAAAAATAAGGAAAGACATGATCAAATCTTCATGGTAGAATGAGTTATCTAACGACTCACTCGCACCCGGGAGTTGATCATGTCTTTCATCGTCAAACCTCGCACAGAATGTCTTGAAATGTAGCGGGAATCGCCCTTTTTAAGCAGGTGGTGGCCTTGCTGGTTACTTTTGTCCCATGGCTTTCTCTTGCCTTGGTGCACTAGGGTACAAAATCCTTGATAGCGTTACGGCGCAATGGTTCGATAGTCTACTTCGCCGACAGCAGTATTGACTGAAGTAAAAGGGGGATGCCGTTATTTTCGTGTGGCAGGTGGGAAATTTTGTAAAAAATGAGTTATGTCAAGACTCAATTAAAATGTCCTCTTTACAGTACTGGGAATGATGATAAGCTCTTGACAATAAGAAGCGTTTTTTAGCGCTGCCGGGTATGATTTTTTATGTGAACAAGAGGAGAATGAATATGCATTTGGTTGTATTAGGTGCTGGGGCCTTGGGTACGCTATTCGGAGTTAAAGCCGTGGAGGGCGGGGCGGAGGTGACGCTTGTTGGAAGGGAAGCACATGTCAAGGCCATTGAAGAAAAAGGCGTGATGTTGTCTGGCTCTATTGGCGGGGGGAAGGTCGTGCGAAGCGATCGTCTGAAGGCTGTTACCGATGTACACCAGGTAAAAGGTCAGATTGACTATCTGCTGGTCACGGTCAAAGACAAGAACATGGATGAGACTCTCCTGAGCGTCAAGGACATGCGCAACCAGATCAAGGCCGTCTTTTCATTCCAAAATGGCATCACCCATGAAGAGAAATTGGCCGAGGTGTTTGGATGGGAAAAGGTGATTGGAGGAGTGACCATAGAAGGGGCGGACATGCCTGAGCCAGGGGTTATTGAATATACCTTGGCGTCCACCACCTATTTCGGAGAGTTTGACGGTTCCAAGACGGAACGCGTGGAAGCGCTGGCCGAGACATTCAGGCGAGGGGGAATGAGCTCGGAGGCGATTCAGAATATCAAATCGGCCAAATGGACCAAATTCGCCCAGATCTGCGGCGCCTCCGGTGTATGTGCAGCCACCCGGCTGGGGTTCGCGCCAGCCGGTCGCACGCTGGCGGGAGCTCAAATCTATGTGCACATCATTAAAGAGGCCGTCGCGGTGATGAGGGCCCAGGGGGTGGAGCCGGGGAACTACTTCACCAACATCGCCCGCGTGAAGGATGTGGGTAATCTTCCTCTTGTGGAGGCGGTCGAACTGGTTCGCACTATGTCTGAAGCCATGTATCAAAAGGGTTTCCTCGGCGGTACGTCCTTGGCCAGGGACTTGGAGCGCGGACGAAAGACAGAGGTGGATGCCTTGATGGGAACATTGTACAGGATAGGCGAGCGGTTGGGGGTCGCCACACCTACCGTACGGACTGTCTATTGGACCGTCAAAGCCGCGGATGAGTACGCGAAGTGAGAAGGAGGACACAAGGGCTCGAAGAGTATGTCGGTCGAGATGCCCCGATGTCTAAAACGGAGGCAGGCCTTATGGGAAGTGAAACACAAGCAGGTTGTCTAAGGAGGATACGATTATGAGGAATATGGGAGTTAAGAAGATTGTGGCGCTGATGCTGTGCGCGGTAGTGTCGTTTGCCGTATATGGCCAAACAAAGTCAGGCGGAGCATCACAGCCGCAGTTCATCCTGAAGGCACAAGGGTCCGGTCCTACTGGTGACCCAGCATTTGATACCCTGTATTTGGGGTTCGGACAAAAAGTTGCACAGAGGTCGAACGGCAGGATCAAGGTGCAGTTCTATGCATCGCAGTCCCTGGCTCCTGATCGTGAGTATCTCGAAATGATGAAGCAGGGAATTACGGATGTGTTTATGGGTAGTAATTCGACTATGGGACTAATAGACCCCAAATGGGACATATTGGGCTTACCCTATGCCATTCCCAATCTTGAAACTTTTTGGAAGCTGCTGGATGGAGAGCCGGGTAAAGCGCTTGCTAAAAGTATTCAGAGTCAAGGCCTAAAAGT
>JBAQLW010000143.1:0-2138 GCA_049302175.1 Rectinemataceae bacterium | reverse complement strand
CGCCATCATGGGCCGAGGTTCCGGATTTGATGCGGGAAGGATCCTGAAAGCATATGAGGTGGCTTTCTCCAATAGTATATGACAGAAATAAATAGATCGTGTTATCTTGTTCTGATCGTGGGGTTTTTAACCCTTGCCGATGCCCGACGATATTCTTACATTATAGTGAAGGCTCTCGAAAACCCATGGCGGGACGACAAGAGCGATTACAGCAAGGCCAGGAGTCTTTATGTCCGATAACGAGATAATCCCCATCGATCAAATGCTTCCCAACAAGCTTCCCGTGATAACCCTGATCGGGCGTCCGATATTCCCCGGCATTTTCACGCCCATAATGATAGCCAATCCGCCCGACATGCAGATCGTCGAGCAGGCATTGACCGGCGACGGCATGGTGGGGCTCATCCTCGCCCGGGAAGAATCCGACAAGATCTCCGGCGACAATCTCTTTTCCGTGGGCACGGTGGCGAAGATCGTGAAGCGTATAAACCTTCCCGACGGCGGCATCAACATCTTCATCTCGACCCTGAAGCGCTTCAAGGTGAAGAAGTTTCTCTCCAAGGAATCGCCCATCGTCGTGGCGGCGAGCTACCTTGACGACATCAACGACGACACGGAAGAGATCAAGGCCCTCACCAGGGCGCTCCTCGGCGAGATGAAGCAGGTGTCGGAGAACAATCCCCTCTTCTCGGAGGAGATGCGTCTGAACATGATCAACATCGATCATCCGGGCAAGATAGCCGACTTCATCGCTTCCATACTCAACATCGACAAGAAGGAACAGCAGCTTGTCCTTGAGACGCTGGATGTCCACGACAGGATGGAGCGCGTCCTCATCTATATCAAGAAGGAACAGGAGCTTCTAAGGATCCAGAAAAAGGTTCAGGCGGAGATCAACGAGAAGATAGAGAAGAGCCAACGGGAGTACTTCCTCAAGGAAGAGCTGAAGGCCATCAAGCAGGAACTGGGGCTGCCTTCAGACGCCAAGAGTTCCGACTACCAGAAATTCAAGGCCAAGATCGAATCCTTCAAGTTCTCGGGCGAAGTGAAGGATCAGGTGGAGCAGGAGCTCGAAAAATTCAACCTGATGGATCCCTCCTCGAGCGAGTACATCGTCACGCGCAACTGGCTGGATTTAGTCTGTTCCCTGCCCTGGACGGCTCCGCTCTCGAGCGATTTCGATATGGCGGGCGCGCAGAATACCCTGGAAGCCGATCATTATGGCCTCCATGACGTGAAGGACAGGATCGTCGAATACCTCGCCGTGCGCAAGCTCAAGAAGGATTCGAAAGGTTCGATTCTCTGCCTTGTGGGGCCTCCCGGCGTGGGCAAGACCAGCGTCGGCCGCTCCATCGCGAAAGCCATGGGCAAGCAGTTCTTCCGCTTTTCCGTGGGCGGCATGAGGGATGAGGCCGAAATCAAGGGGCACAGGCGCACCTACGTGGGCGCCCTACCGGGCAAGATCATCCAGGGCTTGAAAATCAGCAAATCGAAGGATCCCGTCTTCATGATCGACGAGATCGACAAGATGGGGGTTTCCTATCAGGGCGATCCTTCCAGCGCCCTCCTCGAAGCCCTCGATCCCGAGCAGAACTTCAGTTTCAGGGATCACTACCTCGATCTGCCCTTCGACATCTCCAACATATTCTTCATCACGACGGCGAATACCCTCGACACGATTCCCCGGCCGCTGATCGACCGCATGGAGATCATCCAGATTCCGGGCTACATCGATACGGAAAAGTTGGAGATAGCCAAGCATTATCTTGTGCCCAAGAGCCTCGAGAAGAACGGACTGAAAAAAAGCGATGTGAAGTATTCGCGCGATTCTCTGCTTTTCATCGCGGAAGCCTATGCGCGCGAGGCTGGGGTGAGGAATTTCGAGAAAAGCCTGGACAAGATCCACAGGAAGCTGGCCAAGTCCATCGTCTTGGACAATGCCGAAGGAGAGAGGAAGAGGGCGATTATCGACAGGGTCGGCATACAGAAGTACCTGGGGCAACCGATTTTTCGCGATGACGATATAAAGAAAGCGACGAAGCCAGGCATGTCGGTTGGCCTGGCCTGGACAAGCATGGGCGGCGATACCCTTATCATCGAAGCAGTGGCGAATCCGGGCAAGGAAGGCTTCAAGCTCA
>JBAQLW010000142.1:0-6639 GCA_049302175.1 Rectinemataceae bacterium | reverse complement strand
CCCGCGCCGACCAGAACTCATTCAACATGGGCGCGTAGAACTCCTTCATCAACCAGGAACCGGCGAGGGCCGAGCGAACCTCGCCGAAGTCGGCGCGGCTCGAAGCCAGGCGCTCTGCGTATCGCACCGTCCCGAAGGCGGGGTCCAAGCTGTAGGCGATGAAGTCGCCCAGGTCGTCCAGGATCCGCGTCGCCATCGATCTCGCCTCGTCAGGACCGATCCGTCCGTCACGCTGGGCAAGGAAGGCCTCGGCGCGGGCGCCGCGAGGCAGTTCAACCGCGGACGCGAGCCGGTGCGCCATCGCGGGATCCCTACCTGAGAGAAAATCCACGATGCCGTCGATCCACTCGATATAGAGCGGCTCGTAGGAGAGGTAGCGCTCGATCTGGATCCTCGTTGCGGCGTCGGGGTTCCGATACTCTGGTCGGGTCGCCTGTGGGCGGGCCGTCTCGGAGCCCCTGCCCAGCGCCGCGCGCGCGTCCGAAAACACTTTCGACAGCCCTTCCCTCGAGAATATTTTTCTGTAGAGCCCGATGGAATGATCGAAAGCCCCCGCCTGGGTGCCCCTGCCTCGCAGGAAAGTTTCGAGGTTATAAATCGCCGGGTAAGGGGCGTTGAGCTGCGTGAAAGGAGGCTGGATCAATATCGCTTTCATTTTTTCGGCCTGGCGGGCATCACCGCATGCCCTCGACGATGCGCGGCGCCGTTTTCGCTTCCTTCTCCATGGCGGCGGCGATCTTATTGGGCTTTATGCCGCCCTTTTCAGCAGAGGATGCGCAGCCCCACGCGAGCACGAGCACTGTCAACAGCAAAAAGGCATTCCTGAGTATTCTCACCTGCTCCTCTCTGAGAAATTGGGCTTCATGGAGGTTCCAATATATTGTATTATACGTCATAAGGAATAGCGACAAACCGTCTGGAGGAGAGCATACGACACGATGTGGCGATCGTCGTCCCGATGCTCAAGCAGCTGGGCATCGAGGTCGGGATGGTAGCAGGGATAGATGTGCGACTAGTCAGGGCTTACCCTGAGTGTTGTAGGTTTTCGACCAGAGCGCCCTGACCGTGTCGGTGTCGGGCGCGAGGCTTATGGTTTCCTGTGTCGTCGTCCGTATCTCACTTGGCGAATGCTACTTCTCCCACTTCGTACTTCACATGCTTGGATGTGAAGTTGTCGGGGCGACCGTAGGCCACCAGCAGCTTCAGGCTGGGCAGGGACGCCCAGGTAGCCGCGGGCAGTGAATATTCGAGGACAGTGGCGCCGTTCGCCTCCAGCGCCGCGCTTGTGAGCAGCGCCTTCGTCTTGTTCTCCTTGTGTCTGGAGAAGGCTATTCCCGTATGTTCACTTACGGTAGCCGCGCCCTTGTCGACATAGGCGAGGACAATGAATGAGCCATTCATCTTGAGAGAGCCAAGGCCGACCGACACCCATCCGGCGGTGGGAGCTTCCAGAGCGACGTGGAGGGTCGAATTATCCGCCGAGAGGGAGAGGTAAAGCTTCATATCCTTGAGCGTGCCATGCCAGGAATACTCGTCTGTTCCAACGATCCCGTCCGCCACAGGGGCGAGCGCCGATGCCTTCAGGGGCGGAAGCGCCTTGCCCGAAGACTGGGCTGCTGCCTGGCCTACAAATGCGAAGAGGAAACAAAGGGCCACGAAACCCGCTACGAAGAGATTCTTTCCTTTCATACTCCCAATTCTCCTTCTGTGTTGTGTATGGGCTGCTGCTCGGCCGCCGGGTATTTGATTGCCTGCTATTTGGCTGCCGCTTGCTTATCCGCCTTGGCCGAGCGGCCGTTCATCCTGTAGCGCAGGTAGCTCCCGAGCGAAAGCAGCATCCAGGCTATCATCACAAAAAAACCTGCCGGGTTCGCCGCGAAGTCCGAACTCGAGGCGAGTAGGACGTGGATGAGAAGGAGGGGGGCGATCAACAGGGTCAGGTTGTGCAGAACCCGCGACTTTTTATAGTCGAGGCCCGTCCTCCCGTATACCCAAGCCTTGAATTTCTTGAGGAACTCCAGCTTCTGCCAGAAGGTGGTAACCATCAGAAGAACTGTAAAGACAATGATGGCCGAGAGGAGGAAAAGCACCGCCGCGCCGAAATCAGCCTGTGTCGATTCGATGTCCAGCCCCACTATCTGTTTCGAAATCCTATGCGCCACCGCGATGCCGACGATGACGATGGGCATCGTGGAATGGAGGCGGGTCAGGTTTTTAAGGCCTGTGGCTTTTATCGCCCAAGCAGGCCGGGACGCCAGTATGAACTGATTGCAGAGGAAGACGAAAGCGGCGACACCGAGGGCTACCGAAAGCCCATATAGGTTTATGGACCAGCCAAGGGTGGCGAAGTAGAAGGCTATCGGGACGATCGGCGAAAGAAAATACACCACGTAGAAACCAGTCTTGTTCACTCGAGGCCTCCTCGTTGCCGAAGAATAGCATGGCCGGCCGACTGTCGCAATGTCACATCTACCGATTCCCGACCCGGGCCGCCCGAGGCAAGCTCTATCGATTGTCGTGTACAAAATGCCGCTTTCAGGACTATTATCATTGAATCATCCATGAGGAGAAACCATGGCCCTACTGAAACAAATCCAGAGCCGCAGAGCCTACAGGACTCTCGACACGAAACCCATCGCCCGGGAAATCCTCCTTCGCCTTCTCGAGGCGGCACATCTCGCTCCCTCCTATTCCAACAACCAGCCCTGGCGCATCGTCACGGTGGTCGAACCCGCGAGGCTCGAGGCGCTCAAGGCCTCGCTGACGCCGGGCAACTACTGGGCCAGGAAAGCGCCCGCGATCAGCGCCTTTGTCACCCGGCTCGACTGGGATGCGCGTCTTGATGGAGGTCGCGACTACGCCCTCTTCGACCTCGGTCAGGCGGTGATGGCCTACCAGCTCCAGGCGGTGGAGGAAGGCCTCCATGTCCACCCTATCGCGGGTTTCAACCCCGCTATCGCCAAGGAAGCCCTGGGTATCCCTGAGGCCGCCATCCTCGAAATACTGGTCATCCTCGGCTGGCCAGGCGATCCCTCGGGCTTGAGCGAAAAGCACCAGGCCGGCGAAAAATCCCCGCGCTCGAGAAAGCCCCTGGAAGAGATCGCCGCATTCGACGCCTGGAGCGACCGGCTTTTTCCCCTCTGAAGCATATGAAGAAATCGGCGTTTCAGCGAGTCTATAAATCAGCTATCGGATCCCTGAGCTTTTCCGCCGAGCTGCGAAAAATGCGGCGCGAGCTGAACGCGAAGATAGACCTTCCCGAAGCGCTCGCCCAGACGTCCTCCTCCCATGCCCTCGGCGTCAACCGCTGGTTCAAGCGCCGGCGAATCTCGATCGCCGAATCCTACCTCATGGTCATCTCCGAACTCGAATCGATGCAGTCGCGACCGAGGCTCGAAGCGCTTCGCATACTCATGGAGGCTTCCTTCCACTCCAAAAGCCTCGGCATGCCCCTCAACACGGCCAGGGTGCAGATGGCCCTCATGAAGGAGGCTGTGAAGAACAGGCACAACAAGCGCAGACAGCTCGAGCTCCTCAGCGATTTTTCGATATCCACCTACGGCCAGCAGCATGTCATAAGCAGGCTCTGCGACGAACTCAACATCGTCATCCTTCCCGAAAAAGGCACACGGCTCGAGGATTTCGGCTACGGATGGGACGATCACGTCCACGACACCGCCACGTCGGGCCGCAAGAATCCCACCCAGCTCGTCATCGACGCCTTTATAAAGGGCATTTCCGAACTCACGGTCGCCTACGGATCGGCAACCGACCTCCCGATGATGGAGGAAGCCCTGGAAGCCGGACGCATCGCCGGCATACGCGTCAACCTCGGCCTCGAGTTCAGCATGGGCGTGCGCGGATGCCGCTTCCACTTCATGGCCCTCCTGCCTCCGATGAATACGCCCGCGGAGGCCAAAGCCTTCTTTCAGTCACAGGCCAGGACCCTCGGCGATTTCCTCCCCGATCTTGAGAAAAACCAGGCCAACAGGCTCGAAGCGGTGCGCCAGGTCCTGCGGGATTTCAATGCCTCGGCTCTGGAGGATCTCAACCGGGGATACCCCGACGATCCTTTGTACAGGATACCCGAGCTCACCCTTGAAGCGTTGAACGCTTTCATTCCCACCATGAGCATCAACAGCATGCATCTGGCGGAGTTCCTGCACAACGTGGCCAGGCCTGTCATGCTCAACAGGCTCCTTCTCCAGAAAGTGCGGAGGAGCAAGGCGCAGGACGACCTGAAGCGCGGCCGCGGCTCCAAAGCCGATTCCCGCGGCGCCGACGAAGCGTATTCGGCTATAAAGAAATCCTTCAAGGAGATGTCGCCCGACAGCCTCCTCCGTCAGTATTTCAGCGGACCGGCGCTTATCGACTACCAGTCGGCTTTCGACGATATACGGGCGGTGAAATCGATGCTCTCAAAAGCCGGCTGCAAGCTCAAGATCCTTCACCCTCTCGAACATGGCGTCGACAAGGCCATCGAAGTGCTGTCGGAATTCAGCGATCTCATCGACATCGTCGAGCTGTACAATATACAGGATTACCTTCCCCGCGATCCCGAGGAAGTGCTTCGCTTCGCCCGCTACGTCAACGGAATCAATGAGATCGCCCAACGCGAAGGAAAATCTTCCATCTTGCCCGTATGCGGCAGCGACTCGACAGGCCGCCTCCCGAAAATACCCGGCATGGGTTTCATGAGCGAAAGCAATATCCTCGGCGCGAAAAAGGCCGACTACCTCTCGAGGCATATCTCGCTTCCGCCCCTCGTTTCGGCCATGATAATGGCTGGAGAAAAGCCTGTCGATGAAGCGAAGGCTACCACGGTGTCGCCCATCGTCTGTCTTGGCAAGGTTTCCGAGGGCGAAGGCCAGGTGGAAAACTCTCCGGGCGACAATGCCTACATACCACCCCGCAGAGCCTGGCGCTATCTCAATCCCTCGCTTAAGAACGCCCTGTTCACCCTCATCGGATTCATCGTCGCCGATTATTTTCTCGGTTCGGCATATGCGCTTCTCTGGCTCGGCATCACGGGCTTCCGCACAAGCGTCGCCGACCTCGTGGCCAGCCGCGGCGGCCGCCTGAGCGAATGGCGGCTCAAGAGCATCAATTTCGACAACGTCGCCCAAGCCCTGTTCTGGACGGGCTTTTCTGTACCCATCCTCAGCTTCTTCAAGACTAATTTCGATATCGTCTGGCCCTGGGCACAGGACGGCATACTTTTCAACCTCGTAAAATTTTTCGTCATATCTTTCGTCAACGGCCTGTATTTGGCAACGCACAACACGTTGCGCGGCTTTGAAAAGAGGGTGGTCCGCGCCAACTTCTTCCGATCGATCATCGCATGGCCATTCGCCGCCCTTTTCGCGCCCTTGGGCGACCTGATCGGAATTCCCAGCATCGTGCAGACGAAGATTTGGTCCGATGTGGTGGCAGGATTCATCGAAGGCGGGGGAAAATACAAGACCCTGCTCACGCTGCGCAGGCAGAATGTCGAGGAAATCATACCCAGAATTCTCGAAAAGAGCGGCGAGGAAAAGCTCGTCGCCATCCTCGACATCCTCTATCTTTATCGCGAGAAACCGCGCACCCAGAGTTCCCTCATCTCCCTCTTCGAGCTCTCGAAATTCCCCGTATCTGCCTTCTGGGACGACAAAGGCAAGCCGCCCAAGCGCCCCTTGCGCGATCTCCTCGGCGTGCTCGAGGAGCCAGGTCTCGACGACGAGCTCAGCGGCTTCATCCTCACCCGCTACGACGAGGAAATAGCGGCCGACCTCATCGACCTCGTCGCCGACACCCTCTCGCCCATGCGGAGCTGGCTCGCCTCGCGGTCATGAAGGCCGGCCGCGCCAAAGGCGCCCTCAAGGAGCCTCCTGTATCTTCAGAAGAGCCTGCTGATAGATCGCAAAGGACTTTTTCCTGACCGCGTGCCAGGTCGGCTCCTCCCAATTGTCCCAGGTGAAGAGGGGCGGAATGGGAACGGAAGCCCCCTTGATCGCCGGGATCACCCTCGTCATTTTGGCTTTGAACGCGAAGGCGTCGCCTGAGTATTCCGCCAGTAGGAATCTCATCCCATCGGTGAGAGGAGTTCCATCAGGTCCCAGCCTGAGACCGGCGGGGGTTGAGACGATGGATTTCGATGAAGGGTCGCTGACGTTCAGAAGCCCCCAGGGTATGCGCGCCTCGATGAAACCGTTCCCTCCGTTCCACTCGGAAAGACTGTCGAACTGGAGCGAGTCCCTGTCCTGAGTGCCGAACCTGAGCCAGCCGATCTCCTGGGTATGGGCAGGGTAAAAAGTGCCGTCCCGTCCTATCCGCTCCCGGTTGCTTTTGGTCATCGGCATCACAAAGACGCCGTCCTTGTTGGAGACGGAAACGAGGGGCCTCATGAGGCCATCGACGAGTATGCCATAGCTTTTATCCATGAACAGGGCCGCCCTGCTGCCCTGGAAAAGGATGGCGAACTCCAGTCCCGCCTCGCTGCTCTTCCCAAGACCGAAAGGTAGAAGGTGATCTCCCCTGACCTGGTCATGGGTGTCGACGCCGACGAGGAAGCCCTTGGAGCGAAAATCGCCGCCCTGCCAGAAGATGCCCAGATGCACCCAGCCCTCATCGGCCAGTACCTTCAGGGCAAGCCCGCCC
>JBAQLW010000141.1:0-2779 GCA_049302175.1 Rectinemataceae bacterium | reverse complement strand
GGGGGCAACTACGAAAGGCTCTGGACGACGCTCCGGGGCAAAGGCATCGCCGACCTGGATGACGCCCTTGAGGAAGCGTCGCGGCCCGAACTCTATCATGCCCTGGAAAAAGCCATAGAAGCGCTCCGAACCTTCGCGAAAAAACTCTCCGAAGGCGGATTGGACACCGAAGCGGTCGCCCACGCCGGGCAGAATTCCGAAGCGTACTTCTCGAAACTCGCCCTGGCGATAGACGAGGATGGAGGACCCGGACCTGGCCTGGCCGCAGTTCTGAAAGGCCGCGCCGTCATCGAGTCGGGCTTGTCCATCATCGACGCCATCGTCCGCTACCTTCCTGAATCAGGTCTGGAGAGTCTCCTAAGCAGCGAAACCTTTTCCAGACTTGCGGCAGCCCTTGGCTCGAAGAAAGGAATCTTCACTTTCCTCAATTATATCCTGATCGCCGCCCTGTCGAAGATGAATCCTGGAGCGAACCAGTCGGAGGAGCTGCGCTTTCTCCTGGAAAAATTCCTTGTCAAAAAGAAGCTTCTCCGCGCGGCGGAGGAATCCGAAACCGAATTCCCGCCTGAAGCGGTGCCCGCATCGGCGGCGGGTACTGCGGCGCCGGCTGCGACGGCGCCACCCTCTGCGATCGATGCCCTCGATCCGAAAACCCTTTGCTCCATCGCTTTTGCCTTCGCGTCCAGGCCACGCGACAGCGGCTGGCTTCAGGGCGGAACCAGCGGTCCCGCATTTTCCCTTTCGGCCAAAGCTAGGGCGGCCGAACTTGTCCGTTGGGCGATAGCCGACCACGAAGCCAGGGCGGCTCTCGGCATCAATATCTGGGATGATGTTGAGTATTTCAACAGGGAGCGATTCGACGCGCTCCTCACGCTCTGGCCCTGCTTCGCCCTCCTGGAAGGCGAATTTGCCCGGATGGGACCTGCGGCAAAAAGAAGCGAGACCGACACGCTCAAGAGTCTCGCCGATTCACCCGATGTCAGGGCGTTCGAAGTAAGCGATATAGTCAGGCAGGCTGAGGCCGCGAGCCGATACAGAACAGCTGCACTGGTGTCCCAGCTAGAGAATGACTGAGTTCGACACTCTCTCGCCGGGGGAGCCTCAGGCAAGCGCGATAGCCGGCAAGATAAAGGATCACGAATCGCAGAGGAGTACGATATTCGTGTTTCCTTCCCAGGTGTCGGCCGATTCCTGGGCTGAAGCCGCACTCGGACTTCAGGGCATCAAGGCAGTTGAATCTGAAAGGTTCATCGGTTGGGACTCATTTCTCGATCGCATAACGCGCAACAATGTACCAGAGGATCGAAAGAAGGTTGATTCCCGTTGCCGTCTCATATGGGCGCTTGCCGCCCTGGAAGAGAACTCCAGGCGCGCCTTCCTGCGCTGCCTGGTCAAGCCCGGATCAACAGCGCCAAAATCCCTCGCGTCCAGTCTTTCGAAACTTGCACCTACGTTGAGCGATATTGTACTTGAACTGAAGGAAACACAGCGTGAGCGTTATGCGATACACCTGGACAACGAATTTTCCGACTACGCCGCGCTCGCTTCGTCATACGCGCGCTTCCTCGACAACCATGGCCTCTATGAGCCTTCCCAAATCCCCGTCGATTCAGGAGGGAATAGCCATTTTATTCTCTTCGAGCCCAGCCTTATGCCAGCCTATCGCGGCATTGCCGAAAGGCTCGGGCGAAGCATCTTAATCGAAACATTCAGCCTGCTTGCCCCTGGGGGGGAAAGCGCCGGGAAAGAAATTCGACTTCAGAAATTCGCCTCCTTCCGCGAGGAGCTCCAATCGGTATTCGCCAGCTGTTCTTCCCTGATCGATGAAGGCACTCAACCAGCGGACATAGCGATAAGCATCCCCGCTTCCACTCCCGATACCCAGGCCCATCTGTGGCAGATAGCACAGCAATACGGGCTTCCTCTCGATTTTCGGTCGGGGGAAGCCCTCTCGGCATCACCCTTCGGCAGGCTGCTCAATGCCCTTTCAAACGCCGCTTCGGAAGGCTTCTCGCTGCGAACCTTGAGGAAGCTTTTCGACAGAAACGCTTTTAGCTGGAAGGAGGAAGGCTCGGCGCTGAATCTCCTGCGATTCGCCACCCGGTACAACATCCCGGAATTCTCGGCCGACAGGCACTACATGACACGGCTCTGGAGCAGGACCATTTCGCTCTGCCGCGATCCTGAAAGCCGGGCTTCGGCGTTCTATGCAAAACTTTACAAGGCTGGTCTCGCCGTCACGGGAGCCGTTTCTTTCGACGCTCTTCGACGCGCTCTTCACGATTTCAAGGACAGCTTTCTCGAAGAGCCGGGAAAAACGACGCCTGCCACCAGAAAGCTGGAACGCCTCTTCGAGGAACTCGATGGCCTCGAATCCTCGCATTCCCTGACTGGTCATCCCCCGCTCGCCGCCAGCCCGCTGGATACTCTCCTCCTTTCTCTCGACGCCACACGCTACAGGCCAACGGGCAAGCCCAACGCCATATCGGTGTATCCCTATCATCTTGCAGCGCTCCTTGCCTCGCCGATCCATTTCGTGCTGGACGCGTCGCAGGCTTCGCTCGACGCCGCCCTTGGACACTTTTCGCTCATCCCCAAGGAGATGCGGTCCCAACAGGGGGAAAAGGACGCGGGCGCGACGCTGCTTTCATCGTTCGACGCCGTCAAGGCAGTATATTGCCACGCCGAACAGAGTCTGTCGGGATACACCGTGCCGCATCCGTATTTTTCCCGCGTTGGAGCCCTGCAGACGATGGTCGATGACGGATCCATACCAGAG
>JBAQLW010000140.1:0-2316 GCA_049302175.1 Rectinemataceae bacterium | reverse complement strand
GTGAGGAAGTCAATGCCGGTTTTTTGACAGATAAAAGTAGGATTGTGATTGTCTTTTATACACATGTTTTCTCGCTATTGAAATATCTATTTACTTTCACCTTGGTATCAGGCGATGATATCAGTGGGTCATTGATGAGATATGCGTTATAGATTTGATAATTATCCAATGAGGAGACAACGATGAAAGATTGCCTTATCGCGATGGCCAAGTATAACCGCCAGGCCAACGAGGCCATGTGCGTGATCCTGAAGAGCGCGGACAAGGAAAAGATCGGGAATGATTGTGGAACATTCTATCATTCGGCGCTAGGCGCGTTGGGACATATCGCGGCGGCCGAGGCTATTTGGCTCAAGCGCTTCGCCTCCTTCGGCGCCTATGCCCCGCTTGAGAAAAGCAAGACGCTGGGCATGGAGATGGACGCCATCAAGGCGAAGATCGCGGTTGATCTCAGCGAAGCCGCGTCGCTGCTTGATGAACTCGATGTCGTCCTTCTGGAGTATGTCGAAGCGTTGAGCGACGCCGAATTATCGAAGACCGTGCAGTACAAGAACACGCGGGGAGATGTTTTCGAAAAAGCGTATTGGCAGACTATCCTGCATGCCCTCACCCACGGCATCCATCATCGCGGGGAGGTTTCGGCGATGCTCGATATCCAGGGAATTAAGAACGACTTCTCAGGGTTCACGTCGTATAAGTACTAGTTTTCTCGGCTTCTATACTTTTCGCCTCTCCATCAGCGTAGTCGCCAGCGCGGCGCTCAGGGCGAGGAGGACGGCGAAGCAGAGCAAAGGGAACACGTAGGATCCTGTCGCCTTCCGCAGCGGCTCCATGACGTAGACGAGGACGACCGAGACCTGTCCCGCGAGGGAAATGAGGCCGTTCGAGGTTCCCTCGGGCGTGGGGAGGGCTGTTTCGGAAGCGTACTGCGTGCCGATGGGGTTCACTGAGACGAGGAAGAAACCGAGGGCGAAGCTGGAGACGAGGAGGAGTGGGAATGTCGGGGCGATCGCGAGTCCCACGATGCCTGGAATGCCTCCCAGAAGGCCGATGATTATAAAGGGCTTGCGCCTCCCCTTCCTGTCCGAGAGGGCGGGCATGACGACGGCGCCGATGATGCCGCCTACGAGCATGACGGCGATAGCCAGGCCGGCCTGCTTCGAGTCGAAGCCTCGCGGCCGCACGATGCCTTCGATCCATGTGGTCACGCCATTGAATATTCCCAAGCCAATAAAAGCCATGACGAGATAGCGCCTGAAGGACTTGAGTGCGAGCGCGTGCTTCAGCCCGTCGAGCATGAGAGCCCGCTCCGATTCGGCAGAGGCGTCAGGAGGGGTCTCAGGTTTTTCGCGCGCGATTATGAGGAAGAGCAGCGCCGCAGCGGAGGCAGCGATGCCGTAATAGAGCTGAACAGCCGGGATTGACATGGTTTCGGTGAGGATGGGAGTGAGGACCTGGCCGACCGCCGCGCCGAGGAGGTTAGCGAGGGTGAGGAGGCCGACCGCCGTGGCTCGTTCGTTCGCGGGGAACCAGAGGGCTGAAACCTTAGTCCAGGAGTTGAGGAAGACGGGCTGGGCGGCGGCCATGCCGATGGTCATGGCGATCGCGAAACCGAAATTGGCGCCAGCGACGCCGCGGAGGATGCCGCAGATTCCGGTGATGATCGCTCCCGCAGCGACGACCGGTTTGCAGCCGAACTTGTCGATGAGCCAGGAGATCGGGATGGACAGGGGAATGAAGACGAGCATGAAGGCCATTGAGAAGAAGCCTATCCGCAGCTCCGAAACGCCATAGAAGAGGCTGGACTGGGTCGTCACGGGCGCGTAGCTGATCCAGAGGATCTGGATCGTCATGTTGGCGAGCATGTAGGCGCCGAGGACGAGCCATCGCGACGCGTAGACGCGGTATTCCTTTCCCTTTTCCATCGGTGGCTCCTCCACGTGTTCTGGAATAGGTTGGATACTACACGCCTTTGGATTCAAATGCACTCCCCCGGCAACTTGTCTGTATTGATAGTCTCCCAGTTGCGATGCATTCTCCTCTCAGTTTTTTTCCTCAACCATAGACATCTTTCTCCCGCACGAGGTACGCTTCCTTATGACAGAAACGGGAAAAGGGAACAGGGCTCTGACGGTCTGTGTGCTGGCGACGCTTGCCGGCATCCTTTTTGGCCAGCCTCTGGCCGCCCAGGCTCCCGCGGCGACAAAGCCCTCTCCTCTCTTGAGCCTGGAATCCGCCTTTGATCTTCTGCACGCGGGGAACAACATTGAGGCTCTCGCCGCGTTTTCGGCGCTGCTTGAGCGCGACCCCAAAAAT
>JBAQLW010000139.1:0-5646 GCA_049302175.1 Rectinemataceae bacterium | reverse complement strand
GTGCAAGTTTGCTACCTTCATCGAGCGCTCGAAGGGCATGTTGGCGGGGAACCGCGTGACATGAGGGAAAAGGGCGAGGCAAAAGCCTGAAATGCCGCAAAGCGGTGAGGGCGGAGGCCGAGGGATCTCCCACAGTAAATAGGGAAGGGATAGAAAGAGGTAAGGCGCGATCATCTTTAGGGATGGTTGCGATGTTGATTTCATGGAAATGAAGTCGGCGAGTTGAAGGCGTAGGCGGGGTAACTTGCTTGCGTTTTTGGCGAGGTATCGAATGCCGGTTGCTGGAGCTTGTTAGCTTTGGCAACGAAGATAAATTCTTTATGATATCCCGCGGGAGCAATCCCGTAGGAATATATCATGGAGAGTTTGATCCTGGCTCAGAACAAACGCTGGCGGCGTGTCTTAAGCATGCAAGTCGAGCGGCAAGGGCAGCAATGCCCCTAGAGCGGCGGACTGGTGAGTAACGCGTGGGTGATCTACCTTGGGCATGGGGATAGCCATTAGAAATAGTGGGTAATACCGAATACGTTCGTCACCGTGAGGGTGACGAGGAAAGGCGCTACGGCGCCGGCCTGAAGATGAGCTTGCGTCCGATTAGCTAGTTGGTGAGGTAAAGGCCCACCAAGGCGATGATCGGTAGCCGGCCTGAGAGGGTGTACGGCCACACTGGGACTGAGATACGGCCCAGACTCCTACGGGAGGCAGCAGCTAAGAATATTCCGCAATGGACGAAAGTCTGACGGAGCGACGCCGCGTGGATGATGAAGGCCGAAAGGTTGTAAAGTCCTTTTGCTGGGGAAGAATAAGCGTGGGAGGGAATGCCCGCGTGATGACATGAACCGGCGAATAAGCCCCGGCTAACTACGTGCCAGCAGCCGCGGTAACACGTAGGGGGCGAGCGTTGTTCGGAATTACTGGGCGTAAAGGGCATGTAGGCGGCTTTGTAAGCTTGGCGTGAAATTCCACGGCTTAACCGTGGGAATGCGTTGAGAACTGCGAGGCTTGAGTGACGGAGAGGGAGCTAGAATTCCTGGTGTAGGGGTGGAATCTGTAGAGATCAGGAAGAATACCAATGGCGAAGGCAAGCTCCTGGCCGATGACTGACGCTGAGGTGCGAAAGTGTGGGGATCAAACAGGATTAGATACCCTGGTAGTCCACACTGTAAACGATGTACACTAGGTGCTGGGGCGGATGCTTCAGTGCCGTAGCTAACGTGATAAGTGTACCGCCTGGGGAGTATGCTCGCAAGGGTGAAACTCAAAGGAATTGACGGGGGCCCGCACAAGCGGTGGAGCATGTGGTTTAATTCGATGGTACGCGAGGAACCTTACCTGGGTTTGACATACAGTGTGATAGGTCAGAGATGATCTAGCGTAGCAATACGACGCTGTACAGGTGCTGCATGGCTGTCGTCAGCTCGTGCCGTGAGGTGTTGGGTTAAGTCCCGCAACGAGCGCAACCCCTACTGCCAGTTACTAACAGGTGAAGCTGAGGACTCTGGCGGAACTGCCGGTGACAAACCGGAGGAAGGTGGGGATGACGTCAAGTCATCATGGCCCTTATGTCCAGGGCTACACACGTGCTACAATGGGTGAGACAGAGTGACGCGAAGCCGCGAGGTGGAGCAAATCGCAGAAAATCATCCGTAGTTCGGATTGGAGTCTGAAACCCGACTCCATGAAGGTGGAATCGCTAGTAATCGCGCATCAGCATGGCGCGGTGAATACGTTCCCGGGCCTTGTACACACCGCCCGTCACACCATCCGAGTGGGGGGTACCCGAAGCCGTTTGTCCAACCGTAAGGGGGACGATGTCGAAGGTACGTTCCGTGAGGAGGGTGAAGTCGTAACAAGGTAGTCGTACCGGAAGGTGCGGCTGGATCACCTCCTTTCTATGAGAAGGGTACCGACCGTGAGATGAAAGTCTCACACTACGGTACACGATCATATACAAGGCAGTAATACTTTGGGCGTCTCGTGACAGGACGCTCTCCCAAACCTCTTTCTATCCTATTCCTTTTTTTATTCAACATCATTGTAACCAACCGGGGATATAGCTCAGTTGGCTAGAGCGGCGGCTTTGCAAGCCGTAGGTCGGGGGTTCGAGTCCCCCTATCTCCACGAGGCGGACCGCGTTTCGCAGCGTGGATCGCTCTGAAGTTCTTTTACATTATTAGGGAAGGGAAGCAGGCACATTGCGCCGAGTGACGGATCTTCGGAAGAGGGTTTGTTTATAGCTTGGTGTGATGGGTCAAAGAAACGAAAACAAGAGAAGCGATAAAGAGTGAAGCATAATATGGTCAAGCGAAGAGGGGCGTACGGTGAATGCCTATGGAGTCGCACGGCGATGAAGGCCGTGACAAGCTGCGATAAGCCACGGGGAGGAGCACATATCCTGTGATCCGTGGATGGCCGAATGGGGTAACCCAACTGACGAGAGTCAGTTAGTACTATCTGAATAAAATAGGATAGTGCAGCAATACCCAGGGAACTGAACCATCTCAGTACCTGGAGGAAAAGACATCAAAAGAGATTTCCTAAGTAGCGGCGAGCGAACGGGAAAGAGCCCAAACTCACGTCAGTGTCAAGGTGCATGCCGTTGCTGACGGGGGGTTGTAGATACACATTGGAGGGACATGCAAGACCTCGCGAAGTTACAAGAACATTCACATAAGGGAACGGCATGGGAAGGCCGGCTAGAGAGGGTGAGAGCCCCGTACCTTACATGGGAATGACTTCGTGGATGTGCCATCTGAGTACGGCGAGGCCCGAGAAACCTTGTCGGAAGCTGGGTCGACCACGATCCAAGGCTAAATACGATGCGACTACCGATAGTGAACCAGTACCGTGAGGGAAAGGTGAAAAGAACCCCGGCGAGGGGAGTGAAAGAGAACCTGAAACCATACGCCCACAACAGGTCGGAGGAAGGGCAACCTTCTGACGGCGTGCCTTTTGTAGAATGAGCCTGCGAGTTACGGTATGCAGCGAGGTTAAAGTGTAGAAGCACTGGAGCCGGAGGGAAACCGAGTCTTAAATGGGCGGAGCGAGCTTGCTCGCTAAAGTTGCATGTCGTAGACCCGAAGCCAAGTGATCTTATCATGGTCAGGTTGAAGCTCAGGTAACACTGCGTGGAGGACCGAACCCTAGTGTGATGAAAAACGCAGGGATGAATTGTGATAAGGGGTGAAAGGCTAATCAAACTTGGAAATAGCTGGCACTCCCCGAAATGCCTTGAGGGACAGCCTCATACAAATGTTTAGGAGGTAGAGCACTGTTTGGACTAGGGGTCTTCACCGGCTACCAAACCCAGGCAAACTCCGAATGCCTAGACACAACGTATGGGAGTGAGACTGTGTGCAACAAAGTTCATAGTCGAGAGGGGAACAGCCCAGACCGACAGCTAAGGTCCCCAAATACCGCTAAGTGTGAAATGAGGTGTTATTGCAAAGACAGCCAGGATGTTGGCTTAGAAGCAGCCACTCATTAAAAGAGTGCGTAATAGCTCACTGGTCGAGCAATGATGCGCAGACAATGTAACGGGGCTAAGCGGTATACCGAAGCTTCGGATTCGCGCTTTAAGTAGCGCGGATGGTAGGGGAGCATTCCATGGACCGGCGAAGGTAACCTGTAAGGGTTGCTGGAGGGGATGGAAGAGAGAATGCAGGTATAAGTACACGAAAAGACAGGTGAGATTCCTGTCCGCCGAAAACCTAAGGTTTCCTGGGTAAAGGTCATCTTCCCAGGGTTAGTCGGCCCCTAAGATGAGGCGGAAACGCGTAGTCGATGGGAAGCTGGTTCATATTCCAGCACCATGGAGAGATTCGACGGGATGACGCATGAGGTGAAACCCGGCCAGAGAACGGTTGTTCTGGTCGAAGCAGTGAGTTGTTGAAGGCTCCAGGCAAATCCGGAGTCTGAGATGAGCTGTGACAGCGAGCGATGCTACGGCAAAGCGAAGCGGGCGTAATCACGGTGCCAAGAAAGAGTCCCTAAGGCAAGTCTTTTCATGACCGTACCGTAAACGGACACACGTAGGTGGGATGAGAAATCTAAGGCGCTCGAGAGAACTCGCGTTAAGGAACTCGGCAAAATGCACACGTAACTTCGGGAGAAGTGTGGCCTGAGCAATCAGGTTGCAGAGAGCAGGCCCAGGCGACTGTTTACCAAAAACACAGGACTCTGCAAACGCGCAAGCGGATGTATAGGGTCTGACGCCTGCCCGGTGCTGGAAGGTTAAAGGGAGGAGTTAGCCGCAAGGCGAAGCCCTGAACTGAAGCCCCAGTAAACGGCGGCCGTAACTATAACGGTCCTAAGGTAGCGAAATTCCTTGTCGGGTAAGTTCCGACCCGCACGAATGGTGGAACGATCTGGGCACTGTCTCAACGCGAGACTCGGTGAAATTTAAGTACCGGTAAAGATGCCGGTTACCCGTAGTTAGACGGAAAGACCCCGTGAACCTTTACTGTAACTTACCATTGGGACTTGGCCTTGCATGTGTAGGATAGGTGGGAGACAAAGATCCGTGGCCGTTAGGCTGCGAGGAGTCGTCGGTGAAATACCACCCTTGCAAGGCTAGGTTTCTAACCTGTTCCGTAAATCCGGGATGGGGACAGTAGTAGGCGGGCAGTTTGACTGGGGCGGTCGCCTCCTAAACAGTAACGGAGGTGCGCGAAGGTTACCTTACTCTGGTTGGAAATCAGAGTGCAAGTGTAAAGGCATAAGGTAGCTTGACTGCGAGTCCGACAGGACGAGCAGGTACGAAAGTAGGTCTTAGTGATCTGGCGGTCGCGAGTGGAAGCGCCGTCACTTAACGGATAAAAGGTACTCTGGGGATAACAGGCTGATCTTGCCCAAGAGTTCACATCGACGGCAAGGTTTGGCACCTCGATGTCGGCTCATCGCATCCTGGGGCTGGAGCAGGTCCCAAGGGTTTGGCTGTTCGCCAATTAAAGCGGTACGTGAGCTGGGTTCAGAACGTCGTGAGACAGTTCGGTCCCTATCTGCTACGGGCGTTGGATGGTTGAGAGGAGCTGTTTTTAGTACGAGAGGACCGAAATGGACGAACCTCTGGTGTACCAGTTGTCCTGCCAAGGGCACGTGCTGGGTAGCCACGTTCGGAAGGGATAACCGCTGAAAGCATCTAAGTGGGAAGCCCACCTCGAGATGAACCATCCCTAGGGATTTAATCCCTCTGAAAGCACCAGGGAGACTACCTGGTTGATAGGGTGGAGATGTACGCGCAGTAATGCGTTCAGTCGACCACTACTAATCTGCTGTGAGGCTTGACCATATTATCCTTCACTTTTTGAAACGAATGAGGTTATCGCGTATCTTCTTGTTTCGAAGGCGTGTCGCGCTCTTTAACGGCGACCGATCGAATAGGTTTGTGTGAATCCGGCCTGCTTCCCGCATGAAGAAACGCTCACGTGCGTTCCTTTGTCCCTTTTTTCAGGTAATAATGCCTGGTGACTATGGTGAAGAGGCCACACCCGTTCCCATTCCGAACACGGAAGTTAAGCTCTTCAACGCCGATGGTACTGCCTTCGAGGTGGGAGAGTAGGTCGTCGCCAGGCTTTTTTTATTCAAAAGGCTCTCCTTCTGGAGGGCCTTTTGAATAAATAGAGTCTAAGAGGAACTAGCAGTATT
>JBAQLW010000138.1:0-7162 GCA_049302175.1 Rectinemataceae bacterium | reverse complement strand
ACGGGAGCCTCGCTACCATGCACAAGCCGGTATGCCAAGCCAGCGTCCACCTCGCCGTTCGGCCAGTAGAACCACTGGGTCTGGTCGTCGGCGTCAAAGCCCGCTGGCTTTGGGATGGGCGCGCCGGCGGCGTCGCGGAGTATGAGTCGATCCTCATAGCCCCCTCCCACCCTCAGCGTGGAGAAGAGGACCGAATCGGCGAGAGGAAAGCGGAATTCGACATCGGCTCCCATCGGCAGGGGGATTCCGCCCAGAAAGGCATCGTTGAGTCGTATTCTATCGAATGCAAATTCCAGGCCCTGGGCCGCAATCGGCAGGGAAATGGCGATCAGGGAGCAAAGGACGAAAAGAACCGCGAACGTTTTCCTGGCCTTCATTATTGCCTCCAAAAAACCCTACTTGCCAAAACTAGCATGAACCATTGTATATTTCCAATATGGACAACAGCTGCGACGATCCCAGAACCAAGGACGCCGAGAAAAGCGAATCCAGAAAACTGGTCAAGAAAGTATTCCTAGCGCTTCTCGCCGGCCTGTTGATCAACGTTTTCATGGGACTCCTCATCGATTTCGGGGAATTGAGGACAGCGTTCAGGGAAACTTCTCTCGTCGCCGTACTCGTGCCTTTCATGATTGTATTCATCATCTATGTGATCGATACGCTCCGCTTCAAATTGGTATTCCCCAAATTCGGCGTCAGGATTTCTTTCAGGGACGGGCTCTACAACAACATCATCGGCTATTTCTTCTGCAACATCACGCCCGGTTCCGTGGGGGGACAGCCCTTCCAGGTGCTGCATCTTACCCGGCTGGGTTTGGAATCGACCATCGTCTCGAATGTCGTTTTTTCCCGCCTGATCGAGGGCAATATCGTCCAGCTCTTCATCGTCGCCATCTTTTTCCACAAGGGCATCGGCATGATGGCCTCCCTCGGCAAGGGTGCCTTCCTCCTCATCGCGGGCATGCTTATCACGATAACAATGACCGTCGTCCTCATCCTGACGTTCTCCAACCCCCACCTTCTGGGGGCTCTCGCGCTCAGGATGGAAAACTCCGCGCTGGGAAAGCTTATCGCCAAGGCTACAAAGAACCCCTGCTGGGCCGAGAAGATCTCCGTCTGGAGCCAGGGTCTGGGGGAAGGGTTCAAGGTGCTGTGGAGCAACAACATGGGCACAATGTTGCTCGACATGCTCATCTTCATGGTCGAACAGCTGCTCTGGGCCGGGTCCCTCTATATCCCCCTCGCAATTCTCACCGGCACCGCATCGCCCTTCCCGGAATTCCTCCTGTCATACATACTCTGCGGTCTCGTGTCGCTGTTCATACCGACGCCGGGAGCGGCGGGGAGCATCGAAGCCGCCTATCTCCTCGTGCTGAGCGCGCTGACGGGAAAGCCCGCCGCCACGATGAGCGCCATCCTCATTTGGCGCTTTGGGGCATATTATCTCCACTTGCTCGTGGGCGGCCTCGTGTACTTCCTGAAGCCGATGAAGCGGGCTGTCTACAAGCCGGGCAAGGACGGAATCCTCAGTCACATCAGAAAGCGAAGAGGCGCCGGCGTCAGGCCAGACCGCCCAAAAGCAGGCCCATGACATAGGCCGCCACCGCGGCCACTCCTCCGACGGCGAGCATCTCGAATCCCGAGACAAACCAGCTTTTACCTGTTATCGAAGTTTTGAGCGCTCCGAGGCCGAAGAGCGTGGCGCCCGTGAGGCCGCAGGCGAGGGGGAACTGGGCATTCTTCAGGGCAGGGTTGAAAAGGGCAAAGACATAGGCGGCGATGGGCAGGAATCCGAAAACGGCGAACGACAGAAATGTCGCGAGGGCATTCCCCAGAGGCGATTCATAGTTCGGGATGATGCCCAGCTCCTCGATCATCATCGTATCCACCCAGGATTCCTTATCTTTGGCGATGATCTCGACAACGTCGCCCGCGTCCTTTTCCGACATCCCCCGGGCGACATAAATTTCACTTAGCTCCCGCTTTTCCCCCTCCGGGTAGTTCTCGACCTCCCAGGCTTCGCGCGCACGCTCGGCGGCTTCATATTCGGTTTCGCTCTTGGATGAGAGATAGTCGCCGATCGACATCGACAGACCATCGGCCACCAGGTTCGCGAGACCCATGATGAGAACGATGCCCGGTGAAAGGGCGGCGCCGGCCACGCCCGCCACCGCGGCGAAGGTGGTGATGGTTCCATCCAGCCCACCATAGATGATGCTCTTGATATATTTGCCTCGCCCCGTCATATGCTTTTCCTCTGCAGAGGAGGGCATTGTGCCCGCAGCAGCCGTCCCGCCAAGCTCGGCGGCAGGGAGATGGGCCATCCTTGCCGCTTGGGCATCCTTCTTCTTCCAGGCATCCCTGGCTTCGTCCAGTCGTCGCGTCAGCATTTTCGCCCTCCAAGTTGACTATATCGTCACATCTTCCGGCTGGCCAGACCGCGCAAAGGGGTTTAGAATCGATAAAGGCGGACCGCTATAGTCCGGATAAGGAGTTTTCATCATGGAAGCCAAAAATGAAGGCAGCACCATCTTAGTTCTGAACTGCGGAAGCTCTTCGCTCAAATATGAAGTATTCCGCATGCCCGAACGCGAGAGCCTTGGCAAGGGACTGGTGGAACGCATCGGAGAAACTGGCAGCTTCCTCGCCCAGAGTTCACCGAAGGGGACAATCAGGGTGGAGGAGTCCATGGCCGATCACGGACTAGCCATGGCCAGGGTCGCGAAAGCTCTCGTCGATGCCAAATATGGAATATTGTCGGATGTGGGCGAGATCGACGCCATCGGCCACAGGGTCGTCCATGGGGGAGAGCAGTTCTCCTCATCCGTCGTGATCGATGACAAGGTGATCGAGGCTATCCAGACTAACATCGAACTTGCCCCCCTGCACAACCCCGCCAACCTCACCGGCATCCGCGAAGCGATGAAGATGCTGCCTGGGAAACCCAACGTCGCCGTCTTCGATACGGCCTTCCACCAGACGATGCCCCCAGCCGCCTACCTTTACGGCCTGCCCCGCGAGCTCTACGATAAATACAAAATCCGCCGCTATGGTTTCCACGGAACGAGCCACCGCTATGTGGCCGCCCGCGCTTGCCAGCTTATGAAGCGCTCCTGCGACAACACCAATCTCATCACCTGCCATCTCGGGAATGGGGCTTCCATCACCGCCGTGGAGTGCGGCAAGTCGGTGGAGACATCGATGGGTTTCACGCCCCTCGAAGGCCTCGTCATGGGCACGCGCTGCGGCGACATCGACCCCGCGATCATCGGTTTCCTTGAGGAGCGCGGTTACGGCTCGAAAGACATCACTACCATGATCAACAAGAAAAGCGGCCTCCTCGGCCTTTCGGGCATTTCGAACGATCTGCGCGACATCGAGGCTGCCGTGGACCTGGGCAACAAGAACGCCATTGAAACCCTCGATGTCTATGCCCACCAGGTGCGCAAGTATATCGGCGCCTATTCGGCCGAACTCTTCAAGGTGGATGGCCTCGTTTTCACCGGTGGCATAGGCCAGCACGGCGTGCGGATGCGCGAACGGATCTGCCACCGCCTGGAGAACATCGGCATCATCATGGATTACGCCAGGAACGAGACGAACGGTTCAAGGGAAGGCATCGTGTCGACGCCCTATTCGCCCACAACCATACTCGTCGTCCCGACGAACGAGGAGCTGCAGATCGCCATCGATGTCGAGGCGATAGCTTTCAGCGCCCCGACCCAAAGAGGTTTTTCATAATGGAAGACATCCTGAAAACGCTTCTGGAGCAGGAAGCGACCCTGCAGTTCGCGGCTTTCGACGAAGGCACAGTAGCCGTCTCGGGGCTCCCGCAGGATGAAGACCATAGGCTCATGACGGAGTGCATAGCCGTCATTCTGGGATTGCGATGAATATTCCTTTTGAATACAGCCTCCTGCGGAGGCTCATGGGCGATCAAGGCATCGCGCTCGCCGTCGCAAGCACGCGCCACAACGTCCGATACCTGCTGGGCGGCTACTATTACCACTTTCACGAGAACTCTACGCGCATGGCGCGAAGCCAATACCTTCCCTTCGTCGGCATAACCGCCGCCGCTCCCGAAGCTTCGTTCTATGTCCATCGTCCCGACGAGGCAGGCCAAATGGGGACGACAGAGCTCTGGATTCCCAACCGCGCGGAAGCCCTGCGCGGAACCCTCAGCTCGGCTGCTGCCCTCGTCGAGCGCGTAAGGGCATTGGGGCTGGAAAAGGCGCGCATAGGCCTCGAGATGCCGTTTCTACCCGCTGATGCCTTTCTCGCCCTGCGCAAGGACCTTCCCGATGCCGACTTCGTCGACGCGACGGCGGTATTCGAGGAACTGCGGGCGCGCAAAAGCCCCGGGGAACTCGCCATCATGCGCCAGGCCTACGCCAATCTCGCCGAGGCGATACATGAGGCCTTCCTCGCCTCCTCCCCTGGCGACACCACCAAGGACATAGCCAAGCGCGTCGAAATGGAAATCGCGGAGCGGGACTTATCATATCTTTTCGCCCTTGTGTGCGCCGGCCCCGGCTTTCTGCGCGCGCCTTCCCAAGCGCGCTGGGAGAAGGGTCAGATACTCCATATCGACGCCGGAGGGTCTGACAGGGATTATATAGCCGACATCTGCCGCATGGGCTGCATCGGCGAGCCCTCCCCCCTCGCCAGGGAGCTTCACAGGGCCTGCATCCAGGTGCAGGACGAGGTGAGGGCCGAGGTGAAGCCGGGGCTTTCCTGTAGAGCTTTAGTCGAGACGGGCGAAAAAGCCTCGCGATCCTTCCCCTTTTCCCGATATGCCCGCTTCGTCGTCCACGGCATCGGCATGGTGCCCTACGAGCAGCCTGTATTCTCGCCCGCCAGCGACAGAGCCCTGGAAGAGGGGATGGTCCTCTCGATCGAGACGGATTTTCTCCACCCTGAGGTTGGCCACGTCAAGATCGAAGACGCCGTGGCGGTGACCGCGAAGGGCTGCGAAGGCCTGGGCGACGCGGGACGGGACTGGACAATCATCGAATGAGAATACGCCTGCGCCTTTTCGCCTCGCTGCGGAAGTGGCTGCCCGACAATCCGATCGACCATGAGGTCGCCGAACCGAAAACAATCCGCGATTTCTTGAACGAAAAAGGAATCCCCGAGGAGGCCGTCGCCATCTGCATCTGCAACGGCGACAAGGTGAGCGCCGACAAACCCCTTCGCGACGGCGACAGCCTTGAAATCTTCCCCCTCATAGGGGGCGGCTGAGAGCCCCGCCGAGAGCCCCTTCAGGATCTCCGCCGCGCGAGATTCCCTAATTTTTCGAAGCGCGGCACGAAACGAAAGCGCTTGTCCAAATGCGCCGCGACAGCCGACACGGATATTCCTATAAAGAGGGCGTTGAGCAGGGTGCCGACGCCGATGCCCACGAAGGAGCCTAGCCTCCAGAAGCCCAAAGCCGCAGAGACAATGATCGTGGAAATATCAAACCATGTGCGAAGTCTTTTATAAGGAATCTTGAAATGCACGGATATCTCTTTCATGAAGGTGTCGAAAGGGAGAATGGGCATTTCGCATTGGATAAGGAAAGCCGTGCCGATGGATAACCCCAAAAAACCGATGAAATAATAAGCGATGCGCGCGGCGAGCGACAGGGGAAGCCCGACGATTAGAAAAGAGCAGAAATCGATGAGAAGTCCATACAGTATGGCCAAGCCGAATGAGAGGATAAAACCGAGGTTGATTTTCCTTATCAGCGCCACGAGGATGATCATCATCGTGCACTGGATGAGATAATTCCATGTTCCGTAGGAAAATCTGGGAAAGATCCCGTTCAGGACGAATGAGGCGAGTGAGAGCGTGGACATCCCCACATTGGATTTGGCGAAAAACGCCACGGCGCAGGCGTTGATGAGAAGGCCGAGAAGAAGGGCGAATTCACCGTAGAAGCGCCTGCGCGGCTTCATTCGTTCGTCAGTATCACCTTGATATCGCTGGTCTTTCCGGAGGCGAGCTCCTCGAATATGCGCGGGCCTTCCGCCATGGGATAGCGGGACGTGATCATCTGGGCGACATCAAGTTTGCCGTCGATGATCATCTGCAGGCCTTCCCTCATCTCGGAGGTGTACATGTAGCTGCTCTGAAGCCGCAGTTCCTTGACGACCGCATGCTTGTACTCGATTTCCATCTTCGGCGACGCCATCCCGACGAGAAGAAGGGTTCCGCCGTTGCGTGCTATTTCAATGCCCGTGTTGACGGTGGCGGGGACGCCGGCAGCGTCGAAGACGACATCGAGGCCGACGCCGTCCGTCATCTTCCTCGTGATCCCCAGAACGTCGTCGTTCGAGTTGATAGCGTCGGTCGCCCCGCACTGGATGGCCATCTTGAGGCGCTTTTCCACGATATCGATGGCGACGATCCGCTTTGCGCCGAAGCTTTTGAGGCACATCACGCCCATGAGGCCGATCGGGCCCGCCCCGAATACTGCGACATTCTTGCCCTTAATCTCCCCGGCGTGCTTGGTGGCGCGCAACGATATTGAGAGGGGTTCGACGAGGGCGCACTCGTCGAAGGAGACCGAGTCCGGCAGGGGCATGATCTTGACGGCGGGGGCAATCACGTAATCGGCCATGGCGCCGTTGTAACTTCCGGCTTTCATCGTCGTGCCGATGATGTAGCGGTTATCGCAGACGTTCTGGAGGCCGTCTTTGCAGTCCTGGCAGGTGCCGCAATAGAGGTTGGTGACGACGCCCACACGGGCGCCGACTTTCAGCCCGGAGACGCCCTCGCCAAGTTGGGCGATTTCGCCGGAGAATTCGTGGCCCATGATGAGGGGAGCGACGCGCATGGCTGAACCGCCCTTGTATCCCGAAAGGTCGGAGCCGCAGATGGAAACCGAGCGAACCTTCACCAGGACCTCGCCCTTCTTCGGCTTCGGCGTCTCAACTTCCTCGTACCGCAGATCCCTGGGACCGTGATATACCAATGCTTTCATCGCGCTCCTCCTTTTGGAGCCCTGTAAGGCTCTATGCCATATGCCTTGAAGAATCCAAGGCATTCGGTGATTTCCCTGGGAAAATCCTCGAATACCGATGCCTCGACGGAGAGAATCCCTTTGTAGGCAATCCCCTTCAGCGCTTCCAGGAAGGGGCCGTAATCAAAGCCGTCGTCGAGCCTTGGCACAATCCTC
>JBAQLW010000137.1:0-6277 GCA_049302175.1 Rectinemataceae bacterium | reverse complement strand
GCCGCGTCCAGCTCCGTGAAACCGAAGCCTGCCTGGGGACGTAGAGCCCTTACGCTTCCCCCTACCAGCTGGAGGAGATCCTTGTCGCCCGTGACAACATAGCATTCGCGATTTTCCCGGCGGCTCCCTCGCGCGAGCGTGGCGATGACGTCGTCGGCCTCGTAACCCTCGGCGCGCAGCAGGGGAACCTTGAGGGCAGAAAGAATCTCCTCGACCAGGGGAACCTGGGCGATGAGGTCCTCGGGTGTTTTTTGCCGCGTCGCCTTGTAGGCATCGTACATCTCGTGGCGAAAAGTCTTTCCCTTCGAGTCGAATACAGCGGCGAAGGCGTCCGGTTTCCGTTGCCCGAAAAGGGAAAAGAGAAACTTGAAGAAGCCGTAGACGGCCGATACATTTTGCCCTGAAGGATTCCTCAAGGGTCTCGAAAGGAAGGCGAAATAGGAGCGGTAGACGATGGCATAGACATCGAGGAGATAGAGTGAAGATTTCTTGTCTTCTTCGTTCATCCTGCCTTCCTCGATTCTTCCCAGGCCTCAATGATCTGGTATGCGGCGTTGATGCGCGTGCTCGATTCCGTAGCCTTTTTCAGGGCATCGGCAGTGGCCGCGTTCCGGTCGGGATGGTACTTGAAGAGAAGTTTCTTGTAGGCTGTTTTCACCTCGGCGAAAGGAGCGTAGGGCGACAGGCCGAGATAGCGATACGCTTCCTCTACAACGGCGACCGTGCCATCCATGCCCGAATTCCGGGACGACGCCCCGCCGCTCGCCGAATGGCGATATCTGCGGCTTTGCTCGGTGCGAGCGCGTTCCTCGCGAGCACGCCTCTCGCGCTCGGCTTGGGCTCGCTTTTCGTCGGCTTCCCGCCTTTCCGTGTCCGTCTTGCTCGTATCGAGAAAATCGTCCAGCTCGGCCATAGCGGCGTCCAGATCGGGGTCTCCATAGCTTCGTCGCTGCCCTGCCCTGTCGAAAGGGGGAGGAGAGGAGGTTCCCGCGCTGGCCCATGCCTTTACCAGTTTTTCCAGACGATCGAAAATTTGATCCACCCGATGCTCCTTGGTTCTGACCTTCATCACTTTACCCCAGGGCGAATGGCTTTTCAATCGCCGGCAATCCCTGTATCATAACCCCCAGGTATGTTCGACGCTAAATATGACAGAGAGCGGATTGTCGTCGTGGGAGGCGCCAACATCGATCTGCAGGGCAGATCCTTCGAGGCATTCCTCCCCGCCGATTCCAATCCCGGAACCATCATCCGCAGCCGCGGCGGGGTGGGGCGCAACATAGCGGAAAACTGCGTTCTTCTCGGTCTTCCCACATGGCTTTTGACAGCCTTCGGCGATGACGAGGACGGCGCGTGGCTGCGGAGCGACTGCGAGCGCAAGGGCATCGACACCGAGGGAAGCCTCATCGCCCACGCGGCTACGGCACGCTATCTCTGCGTCATGGATCCTTCAGGCTCACTCCAGGCGGCCGTGGCCGACATGGGGATCATGGAACGCTTGGATCCGGGGTTTCTCGAATCGCGCAGGCTTCTTTTGGACTCGGCCGATATCATCGTGGCCGACGCCAACCTGCCCGCAGCGAGCCTCGCATGGCTGGCGGCGCAGTATGGCCGAAGCGGAAGACGGGGGCGGGGCAAAATCGCCTCCCGGCAAAGCCCAGGGCCGCTGCTCTACCTCGACACCGTTTCGAAAGCCAAGGCCGCGCGAGCTGCCGGCCTGGCTGCGGAATTCGACTGCGTAAAGCCCAACAGGGCGGAAGCCTCCATTCTCGCGAAATTCGAGGGAACCGAGGCGGCTGAACCCGAAATCCTTTGTGAGGCTATGGCTTCACAAGAAGGTCTTCCCGCCGAGCTTTTCATCTCTTTAGGCGAAAAAGGAATATATTATCATACCGAAGCGGGGGAAATCGGCTATGTTCATCTTCCGCCTCCGGAACTCCGCCCCTTGCCCGTAAACCGCTCGGGTGCCGGCGACGCGGCCTGCGCCGCTCTCGTCTGGGCCCGGATTCGCGGCGTGGGAGCCATCGATAAGGCCCGATATGCCCTCGCCGCGGCTATGCTCACGGCGGCTTCCTCCGAACCAGTGGACCCGGAGATGAACGAAACCACGCTTGAGACGCAGATGCGTCGTATGTATCCCATGGAGTGATATGATGAATAAATACCTGGATCTTTCGGAGGAAATTGGGGCCGCGATTGCAGCGGGCAAGCCCGTCGTGGCGCTCGAGTCGACTATAATCAGCCACGGCATGCCATGGCCGAAGAACCTCGACACCGCCCTCGAAGTGGAAGAGGTGGTAAGAAAGGCAGGGGCCGTGCCCGCCACGGTGGCCATCATAGGCGGAAGGCTCAAGGCGGGGCTCTCCCCCGCCGACCTCGAACGTCTCGCGAAGGCCGGAAGTTCCGTGACAAAAGCGTCGCGTCGCGATTTCCCCCGCCTTCTCGCCCAGGGCGGCATGGGCGCTACCACCGTGGCGGGCACGATGATTGTGGCCGAAATGGCGGGTATCAGGATTTTCGCGACGGGCGGGATGGGCGGCATCCACAGAGGAGCGGAGAATACCTGGGACATTTCCGCCGATCTTGAAGAGTTGGCGCGCACGGGCGTGGCCGTCGTCTGCGCCGGCGCCAAATCCATCCTCGACCTGCCCAAGACACTCGAATATCTTGAGACCAAGGGGGTGCCCGTCATCGGCTACGGCACCCTCGAGCTTCCCGCCTTCTATACGAGCCATTCCGGAATCATGCTCGAGGAGAGGGCCGAGAGTCCCGCCGAGATCGCCGCCATGCTCGAAGCGAAATGGGCTGCGGGCCTCGAAGGCGGCGTCGTCATCGCGAACCCTATACCCGAAGCGTATTCGATGGATCCGGACGTCATCGGCCCCGCCATCGATACGGCTGTCGCAGACGCCGCGCAGCACAACATCCAGGGGAAGCGGCTCACGCCATTCCTCCTCGCGCGGATCGTGGAACTGACAGGCGGAGACAGTCTCGGTTCCAACATAGCCCTCGTCAAGCACAACGCAGCCCTTGCGGCCGCCATTGCCATAGCTTACGCTTCCCTACAATGAAAAGGAGTACCTGATGAAGATTATCCGCTTCCTGCACGAGGGCATCGAGCGCTTCGGCGTCATCGAGGGCACCACTGTCCGTCTCGCCATGGGCGGGCCTTTTGACGATCTGAAGCTTACGGACCTCAGCCTTCCCTACGCTGACCTGAAGCTCCTCTCGCCCTGTCTGCCGGGCAAGGCTGTCTGCATCGGCCTCAATTATCGCGATCACGCGATGGAGTTCGGTTTTCCCATCCCCGAGAAGCCCGTCGTCTTCATCAAGCCCTCTACCTGCGTCATCGCCCCCCTTGAGGCGATAGAGCGGCCTGCCGTTTCGAAACGAGTGGATTTCGAGGCTGAACTCGTCGTCGTGATCGGGAAGAAGGCGAAAAACGTCAGGGCTGACGAGGCGAGGAACTATATCCTCGGCTATACCTGCGGCAACGATGTTACGGCCAGGGATCTCCAGCCCAAGGACGGGCAATGGACCATCTCCAAATCCTTCGACACATTCCTGCCCCTTGGCCCTTGGATCGAGACGGAACTCGATACCTCAGCCCTCGGCGTCCGGGCTTTTCTCAATGGCGAATTGAAACAGTCCTCCAATACCTCCAATCTCATCTTCGGCGTGCCCGAGCTCGTGGAATTCCTCTCTTCGGTGATGACCCTCGAGCCGGGCGACGTCATCATGACTGGAACGCCCTCAGGCGTCGGACCGATGAAATCGGGGGATGAAATCGTCGTGGAAATCGATGGGATAGGCCGACTCGTCAACCCTGTGCAGTGACAGGATGGCCGTCCTATCCTCCGTCTTCTCCATATTCATCCTCATCGTCATCGGCTATGCTGCCCGGAAGGCCAAGGTTCTTAACCCAACCCTCACGAGGGGGCTCTCGGGCTTCATACTGAACGTGGCAATACCTTTTACGATCATCGCCGGCTTCGACAGGAATATCCCCTCCTCCGTCCTTCCCGATATGGGGAGGGTAGCCCTCTGGGCCGTCGGTATCCACGGTTTTCTCATCGCCTTCTCCTCATTCGCGTACAGGAAATTCCCCGAAAACGACAGGAAAGTTCTGTCCTATATCACCGTGTTCTCGAATTGCGGCTTCATGGGATTTCCCGTCGCCGAAAGCGTCTTCGGCAAGATCGGCGTCATGTACGCTTCCATTTACGTGATCGTCTTCCAGATCTTCATCTGGACCTATGGCGTGAGCCTTTTTGCCGGGTCCTCGTCCAAAAGCCAGCTGAAAGCGGCTCTCCTCAATACGGGCAACGCCGGTGTTCTCATTGGTCTTGTCCTATGGCTGCTGCCTTTCAAAATGCCACACGCCATCAATTCCACGATCGCTACAATGGCAAACCTTACCACCCCCCTTTCAATGGTAGTGGTAGGCGCGACCCTGGCCAATGTGCCCATCGCCGGACTGCTGAAGGGAAGGAGCCTGTGGATAGGCACGGTCATTCGCATCATCCTCGTCCCTCTCCTTGTCTACGGCTTAATGCAGCTCGTGGGCATCAATGGCTTTCCCGCCAGAATAGCGGCCTTCCTCACCGCCATGCCAGCCGCCGCCCAGAGCGTCATTTTCGCCGAACGATACAAATCGAATGTTGAGCTTGCCTCCAAAATGGTCTTTGTCACGACAATTCTCTCGGCCCTCACGATTCCCATGTTCGCTCAGCTCCTGAACTGAGCATACATGAGCGGCGAATCGGCCGAGAGACAGATACAAGGAGGGGTGGGAACCGCAATCGGTCCCCACCCCTCCTGCATCATGGGTGATGAAATTCAGCCGAAATGGTCTATTTTGTCTCTATGGCGGCGGGATTCTCAGCGGCGGCTTGATCCTGGGCGACGGGAGCTTCCTTGCTAGCCTGCGAGGCGACAGCATTTTGAATCAACTGAGCCAGTTTCAGCAAGGTTTCATCGGAGAGGTTGGACACCTTGGCCGAGAGGGCTTCCAGATCGGCTTTGGCCTTCCTGAGTTCCTCCGCCGTCAGCTCCATCGCTCCAAGATCGGCTGAAAGCTGCGCGACCGATGCCTTTATGTCCTCGACCTCCTTCATAGCCGTCTCCGTCCTTGCCTGGGCTTCGTTCATTGTGGTGATTTTGGCATTGAGATCGGTCAGATCGATGTCGAGAGAGTTTATCTTTGTATCGATGGCCGAGCGTTGGGTTTCAAGGTCCGCCTTGGTAACGCCACCCATCGACTTGAGCATTGAAGCGCATCCGGTCAGGCTGGCAATCAACAGAAGACAGGCGGCTAACACTACGATTTTTTTCATGAGGTCCTCCTGCATGCATTGTAGCTCATGAAAATGAATCCTTCAAATAAAATTGCATCTTCAAATGAAATTGAGGTGATAAAAATGTAAAATTTCGGGGAAAGACACGTGTTGCCGCGGGGGCCAATTCGCTTATACCTGCGGCAATGGTATACGATAAAAGTCTTGTCCAGCTGATGTCGCGCCTCGACAGCGGCGTGTATTTCGTCGATCCCGACAGAAAGATAACCTTTTGGAACAAGGCAGCCGCGCTGCTCACCGGTTACTCCGACGAGAGAGTCCTGGGATCCTGCTGTTCGGAAAACATCCTCAGGCACATAACTGCCGACGGCGTGGAACTATGCCTTCACGGGTGTCCCCTTGCGGGGACGATAGCCGATGGCAAGGTACGCCAGACCCAGGTTTATATGCACCACAGGGATGGACACCGTCTCCCCATAACAGTGTGGGCTGCCCCCCTCACCAGCTTTGGCAACAGACGATACCTCCAGATCGTAGCGCAGACCCGGATGGAGGCTGTGGATTCCGGTGGCGAAGGCTTCGGCCTCCTCATGGCCGATATAGACCACTTCAAGAGAGTGAATGATATCCATGGGCACAACATGGGTGACCGGGTACTGAAGATGGTGGCGAAAACCCTGGGTTCGGTGGTGAGGCCTCTGGACGCCGCCGCCCGCTGGGGAGGAGAGGAATTCATCCTCATCTGTCCCAACGCGGCTCCAGGATCCTTGGCCGAAATCGCGGAGCGCCTGCGCGTGATGGTCGAGCACAGTTGGGTTGAGCTGGAGGGAAAGGACATCCTCTCCGTGACGATTTCGGTCGGCGCGACGCGAGCGCGGAGGGGCGACAGTCTCGATTCTATAGTGGCTCGCGCGGATGGGTGCCTTTACAAGGCCAAAGAAGGTGGCCGCAACCGCTTCATCGTGGACGAGGTCGTGGAC
>JBAQLW010000136.1:0-5208 GCA_049302175.1 Rectinemataceae bacterium | reverse complement strand
GGCATAGGGACAGGGATCGTCCTTCCTCCCCGGTCCCCTCCAGTTTCCCAGCGATTCCGACACGACGCAGCCGAAGGCGATGCCGTTGCCCTGCCCCGCCAGCCAATGCGCGGCTTTCTCCAGCCTTTCGTCGACGAAGCCGATCTCGCCTTCATGCCCGGATCTTCGATGCCCATGCCGATGTCGGCGAGGAAACTCAGTTTGTGGAAAAACCGGTTCGCGCTCCTGTGGCTGCTTATCCGCGGTCCCGGCCACGCCCGCAGCTCCCCCACCAGGGCTTCTATGGCAGGATCGGCCAACGTCATGGGACTGTCCTCATGTAATGAAGACCGGCAGGCAATTCGGGAAAGAGTCTCGCGAGAGCCTTGACCAGCATTTTCCCGGCCGACTTCGGCAGGAACTCCTCGATGAGGCGATGATAGTAATAGGGACTGCCCTTGAAATTCCCGCTGGCGATGGATTCGCGGATCATAGCCACGATAGCCGCTTTCCTGTCCGATCCGCCATCCATGATTTCGGCCAGTTTGTTCTCGTCACCGTCCCGCTTCTCGGCGATGGCCGCGGCCAGCTCCTCGCAGCTGTATCGCGCAATCCGCGGCACTTCGACGATCGACGCGGCGCATTCGAGGTATTTAAGCCTCATGTTCCTGTCGTGCGACATCGCCTTGGGAAAGGCGGGCGTGGGATCGGCGGCCGTCTGGGCCAGGCCTTTGGCTTCGTTCGGCGGCAAGGGATCTTCGGCACCGTGTTTCATGGCTGGCTCTATAAAGTAGGCATAACCCTCTAGCTCTCCGAAAACGCGCATGGTGTCGAGATAGCCGAGGCGCTCGAAATCCTTCATGAAGCCGCGATCGAAATCGAGGACTCCGCCCATGTTGATCGAATTTTTGATATGGATGGTGATGCTGCCCTCAGTCTCCGGCCTTCTATTGAATCCGAGCCCCGAGATATCCGAAATGATGATCCGGCGGTAGCCCCGCTGTCGTGCCATCGCGTAGGGAATATTGTCGAAGATACCGCCATCCAGGTATTTTTTTCCCTTTATGACTGGCTGCCTAAATCCCGGAAAGGCGGCGCTCGCCATGAGATAGTCGATAACCGTCCCTTTCTCCATTTCCTCGATGAACATTTCGCGCGGCCTGAAGTTGCTCAGGTTTATGGTGACGATGCCGAGATCCTTGCCGGAGCGGCGGATCGCTTCCTCGTCGATGAGCGACTCAAGAAGATTTCGCAGGGGGCTCGTGTCGAGACCCCCGTTCCTGACGATGGACTGAAAAAGATCCTGGGTTTCGGAGAGGGATTCCTTGCCTAAGCTGATCCTGCCTTCCTCGACAAAGCTATCGGGCAAGGCGACGATGGAATCCACCCCTATGGATTCGGCGAGACCGTCGAGCGAACCGACTTCGGGTTGGGCGAGAAGGCCCGCCACCACGGCGCCTATGGAAGTGCCGATGAATGCGTCCACCTCCACTCCAAGCTCCTTGAGGGCCTTCCAAACGCCGAGATGGTAGACGCCCTTGACCCCGCCGCCCGACAGCACGAGGCAGTAGCCTTTATTCATATCGTCCATTGGCTTTCAAGGTAGGCAAGCAACTCATCCTCGCTCCTGACGATGGCGTCGAGAGCTTGTTTGATCATCGGATTCACCTCGGAACCGATAAAAGCAGCCCTTGAGTCGGTATGAAGACCGATGAGGATTTCCCTGGACTGCTTGAGATACTTCTGCGCGTACGCGATACCGAGCTCAACGCAGGCACCTTCATCGGGAACGCGCCCATCCAGGATAAAAAGGAAGACGTCACATTCGAGGATTCGCATCCTGTCGACCGCGAAGATGGCTTCCTTTTTTTCATCCTTCGTTAAATTCTCGTAAAGGGAAGCATCGTTCTCCGCCCCATCCCTTTGTGGAAGAAAGACGGAAAAGCCATGCTCCTCCAGCTTCTCGGACAGGCGGATATTGAAATCCTTTTCTGCGCGGCTGAACAGAGGGCCCGAAAAGTAAAGCTTGAGCATAGGAGAAACCTCTATCGTAAATTCCTTATATTAGGCCTGCGTTTTGACAGTATAGCACCATGTTCTGAATCGAGAAACAAGATAATCATGGGTTTCAGGTCAGAATCGGGGCTGTCGGGAGGCTTCTCCATGCTTCCCCCAGTCGGCCGACGGGAGGGAGGCAAAAAAAGGCTCCCGAATGGAAGCCTTAAAAATCATATAGCAGGGACAGGACTCGAACCTGTGACCTCCGGGTTATGAGCCCGACGAGCTGCCAACTGCTCTACCCTGCGTCGTGTTGACACTAAGCTACAGGAAACCGCTAAAAATGTCAATAGAAGGCGAGCGGTGGACGGCTCACAACTTGAAGAGTCGCCTCAGGTTCGTCGTCGTGGCCACACGATAATGGAAATAGATGAGAAAGCCCGCTATGGGGACCAGAGCCAGAGCCGTGATCGCCGACCAGCTCATGCGGATCGCGCCTGAGACATACAGGTCGATGAAAATCTCGATGCCAAGGCAGTCAAGGGCGACGCCTACGAGAATGTATGCCAGGATATTGAGGCCTTTGCGCTTGGCATTACGGATTTGGAGGAGGAGGGCTGCGAAAACCAGCTCGGAGAAGATCGCGATAGGCAGAGCGAGGCGCCAGGCCCAGGAAGTATCGCCGGTGAGAAGACCCAGGGCGATGAGGAAGGCTGGCAAATCCAGGGTGGCGAGAATCCAATGGAATGGGGATGTCTGTTCCAGGACAAGGACGACCGTGGCTATTATCCAGAGGAATACGAGGGCAGAAACGGGAAAAAGAGCCCAGGACAAGCGCCGCTCAGTGAGAAAATTGATCGAGGAAAGCACCATGATGGCGACGACGGAAGCTACCGAGATGACTTCCCAGGCGATCGTATTCCTTTCCTTCTGCGTGAAGTTCTCGAGTATCTTCGCCTCGCCAAGGAAGTTTCCTCGCTTGGTTTCGCCGGCTTCCTTGTCGGCGCCATCGCATCCGGCTTCCACGTCGACGACCGACCGGGGATTCCTCGCTCCGCAGAGGGGGCAGGAAGGAGCGCCGCCGATCTCAACGCCGCAATCGGGACAATATGGCATGGTTCACTCCTCGAATTCGCGGCCGCGCACGCTGGCCACGAGACCTAAGTCGCGCAGGCGGCGGAAAAACAGCCGCTCCAACTCACGCGACTGCGCCAAGCTTCCAAAGGTCAGGATGAGATCATCCTTCCAGGAGAGGACAGCGGCGTTGGTCAGCGTCGACGCGCTTGGCGGGGGGACGAAGGCGGCGCTCACGACGTGGGGCGCCAGCCCGGGAGGCAGGCGCAGGGCGCCCAGGTTCGTGATGAAGCCGCTCAGCATGTTTTCGCCCAGCGTGTTGAAGAGTATCCTCGCCGCCACTTCCTTGAGGAAGAGGGGCAATACCCTCACGAATATATTCCTCGTTCCGCCGGCGTTCCGCGCTATCTGTCGGGCCAGGGATTTGGGATCGTTGCCCAGCTTCATCTGGTAGTGAATCCTGCTGACCAATTCTTCGAAGCTGCGAGGACCAAGCTGGAGATTTTCGCCAAGGAGAATGAAGAGCGAAAAGTTGCGGTTGGTCCTGGACTTGAAGAATTGCCTCAGGTTGACGGGAATTTCCAGGCTGATGTGATGATACTTGGGTCTCCTCCGCTCTGCGAACCACAGGGTCTGGAGGACGTCGAGATAGACAGCAGCCAGGAGTTCGGTTATTGTCACCTTTCTTTTTTTGGCTTCCTGGAGCACTTCCTCAAGCTTGAGGCGGGCCGTGATCATCCTGTACTGCCCCTTGGGCAGATGAGGTGTATGCATATGCCATGCGCGGGGATTGGGTTCAGGGACGGGCAGTTTTCCAGGGAAATACTTCTGGTAGCCATCCTCATATTCCTCCCGATCCAGCTGTCCGTTCACCTCGAGTATGTCGGCGAATTCCCCTGTGCCCAGCTCGGCGCCCGGCTTGATTCCCCTGAGCGCCAGATACCTGGCAAGGAGGGTTTTCATGAAAGACATGGCTCCCGAGCCATCGGTGATGGCGTGGGAAAACTCCCCCGCGATGGTATAGCGCGAAGCGCGCACCCTGAACAGGCAGGTTCCCCTTTTGTTCATATTGAAGCTCTGGCAAGGACTGGCGTCGTCTTCGCATGCCTGTGGGCTGGAGCGGCTCTGATCGAGATAATACCAGAAGAAGCCGCGCTTCAGCGTTACGTTGAAGTAAGGGAAGCGATTGGATGTTTCGGCGAGGGCGCGGTTGAGAATGATGGAATCGATGGGTTCGGCCAGGGTGAATTCCAGCCTGAAGAGGCTGGTGGCGACATCATCAGACACGGCGGGCATGATGACCCCGGCATTGTCGAGGCTGTACCAGGCTCCCGACTCGTCGACCTGCTTCGTATGGATGAAGCGCTGACTTTTATCTCTCACTACCGTCAATTATAGAAAGGGTACATAGGGAAAGGCAAGGACGAGAAGGATGGTGACGACGAGGGCGGGGAGGAAATCCCCGGTCTTGAATTTCTTTATGTCGAGGAGGCCGAGGCCTATCATGATCACGAGGGCTCCTCCAATGCCGGTGAGTTCGGCGAGCATCAAATCAGTGACAAAGGGTTTTACCCAGACGGAGACGAGGGTAAGGAGACCCTGGTAGACCAGGATGGAGATCGCCGAGAAGGCGACGCCCGGCCCCATCGCTCCCGCGAAGATGATGGACATGAAACCGTCGAGGACACTCTTTGTTAGAAGTAGGGAGTAGTCGCCTTCGGTGCCGGCCTTGAACGATCCCACGATGGCCATGGCGCCGGAGCAGTAGAGGACGGATGCGTTGAGAAAGCCAAGGGCGAAGGTAGATCCCTCTGATTTTCTGTCGAAGCGCCGCTTGAGCCTGTCACCGAAGTCCATGACGGCGTCTTCGATGTTGATCCAGGTGCCCACAAGGCCGCCGATGATGAGGGCCAGGGCGAAGGCGAGGAGATGGGTGGTCTTCAGCGCCATCTGGACGCCGATGATGAGGGAAGTGACGCCCGCGGCGGCGAAGATTATCTGTTGATAGCGCTCCTTGATGCCTTTCCTCAGGATGAGGCCGAGAATGGAACCGATGATGACGGCGAGAGCGTTGATTATCGTACCGAACATTGAATACCTTTGACAGGGTTCTGCGGAAAGTCTTTATGGTTGACCCTGGCCGCGGAAGTATAGCAT
>JBAQLW010000135.1:0-3094 GCA_049302175.1 Rectinemataceae bacterium | reverse complement strand
GACTTCATCTTAGGCATAACCCAGTCGGGCGAGACGAAGGATCTCGTCGACATATTCCAGGACGCCAAGGACAAGCATATGGGCATCCGCCGCGCCTGTCTTGTCAACAATGAGAATTCAAGGATCCCGCAGGAACTATGCGATTTCTACCTGCCCATTCTCTGCGGACCCGAGATAGCCGTCGCCGCCACCAAATCCTTCATAAACCAGCTCGCCATACTCTATCTGGTTGCAGCCAGCTTCGTGATGTCGGAAAAAGAAGTGAAGGAGAAGCTCCTCGCGGCGAGAAAACTCATGGGCGACAGCTTGGAGACAGCCATAGCCGACATAGAGACGGCGGCAGCCCATCTCTATGCCAGACCGTCCATCCACATCCTCGGCACGGGTCTCATAGGCCTCGCCCGCGAGGGCGCTCTCAAGATACGGGAAGTCGTCCTCAACCACACCGAGGGCTACGATGCAGCCGAATTCAAGCATGGTCCCAACACCATCCTGGGCCGCAACACGCTCTTTTCCCTTTCGGACTTGGAAACCTTCCTTGATGAATACAAGGCTCTGGAAGCCAAGGATAGGACAATCGCGTCGGTGAAGGCGAGGGACGTCATCAGAAAGCATCCATCCCTCATCGAAAACCTTTCTGTCGGCTATCCCCTCATTTTCATCTGCCCGCCCGAGGATCGGGATGTACGGATCACTATCAGCCAGATCCATACGCACAAGATTAGGGGAGCCGACATCGTCCTCATAGCCGAGCGCCGACAGGACCTGGCCCTCGCCGTCGCCGGAAAGCCTATGATCGACGATGATTACTGGTCGGAATACATTGAGATACCGCACACGGAAGACCCTTGCCTATTTGTGTTCGGCGCGGCGATCGTGCTCCAGTACCTCGCCTACACAATGTCGGTCAAAAAGATGGAATGGCTTGACGGATTGGGTTTGGCCAACCACGGCGTCCACCCCGACGCACCGAAGAATGTTTCCAAGTCGATCACGGTGGATTGAGCCAAGCCGGACTGGGCAGCCTGGCATAGAATCAAGGGCCGATCCCAGCCCGCTTCGCGGCCTTATTCGGAAAGGTAGAGGGCGGCACCCAGGGCTGTCGCGTACTGGGCGAGTTCGGGAACAATGAACTGTATGCCATATATGGGATAGAGCCGTTTGAGTACTTCTCTCGCAGATGGAATCTTCATTGTATTGCCTACGACGACGATCGTCTCATCGTGTTCTGCCCGCGACGCGAAGATGGCGAGCATCCCCACGGTCTGAAACACCATATTGACAATGCCTGCCGAAAAATCCTCGGCGCTCGGGCGATCGGCCATCTTGCCGAAATTCGAAGCCGTGGCATCGCGCGGCAAGGTCCCTACCGCCTTTGGGGAAATATCGCCTATCGTCAGGTCGACGCCCCTCTCATCTCCGCGCGAGGCGGCCAAAGCGAGGGTGTCAAAATCGGTAATTCCCGCCAGGGCCTTTCCAAGACCCAGGATAGTTCCTCCGCCAATGCCCGAGCCGCCCAGGTGACGAGCTTGCCTTCCCTCGGCGTGCACGATGGCGGTGCCGGTGCCAACCGAGACGACGAGAGCCCTCTCTGCTCCGGAAAGCTCAAGGCCGCCCAGACCGACGGCCGAGAATTCCTCAACATGTATCGCCTTGATGCCGAGCACCTCATCAGCTATCGCCGCGGAGCCGACGCCTGTCACCGCTATCAAGCTGATATCGCCCATCTTCTTACCGGCTACGGAGAGGAATTTCCCGATAGCGCCCGCCGCAGAAGCCACAGGATCGCTCGCCTTCACCGTGGCGCAGATCTTTTCCTTGTTGGGGCCGAGACCGACGATTTTCGTTGTCGTTCCGCCAATATCGATGCCGATTATCATGATTCTTTCGCTCCCTGGATTTCGCTGCGGCCGTAGGAAGCGACAAATGCTTCCAGCGTCGGCCTCAGAGCCGGGTCTCCGGCCGCATTGTGGAGAATCGCTTCCAGAAAGCCAGCCGGATCCCCCGTGTCGAGCCTCTTGCCCTCGACCCGCTTGAACGCCATCTTCCCCGCCTCGATCATCCGGTCGAGGGCGTACGAATGATAGTATTCCCCTTTTTCGTGCTTTTCCCAGCCTTCCTCGAGCCGATCGAAGAATTCAGGCGTGTACAGGTATCGGCCGATGGATACCTCGTGGCTCGGCTCGCTGCCGCGGACCGGTTTCTCCACGAATCCCCGAACCCCGATCCCGTCCTTGTCCGGATCCACGACGCCGTAGCGCGAGACGTCGCCCGGCTCGAGAATGGTGGCCAGGACGCACTTGTCCGTTTTGCGGTATACGTCGATGAGCTGGCGCGCGAGGGGGATCACGCCCAAGACGAGATCGTCAGGATAAGCCACTACGCAGGGTTCGCCGCCGATGAGGTTTTTCACCTGCAGCAGCGCGTGCCCAGTGCCCATCATTTCGGTCTGCCGCACAAAGGAAATGCGCGCCGGCGGCGGGCTTATCAAGGCAAGCTTGTCGGCCTTCCCTTCCCGTTTGAACACCTCCTCGAGCTCTATCTCGCGGTCGAAATAGTCCTCGAGGGCTTTTTTCCTCCGCGATGTGATGATGACGATGTCCTCGATGCCCGATGCGATGAACTCTTCGACAATGTAGGCGATGCTCGGCTTCACGCCGACGGGCAGAAGTTCCTTGGGAACGGTCTTGGTGACCGGAAGAAAGCGCGTGCCGTAACCGGCGGCGACAATGATCCCTTTCATGGCGTCGATTCTAGCGCCCCGGCCGCTATTAGGCAAGGCGGAGCGAAAGCCCCGGCAGCCGCGCTCAACCTGCGCACCACCCACCCTTCCCTTGATTTTTCGCCTTGTAGAGCCCACGATCGGCCATTTGCAGGGTTGCCGTCACCTCCTCGAGGCTGGGCTCGCCGCCGCAGCAGAATGCCACCCCGGCCGAAACGGTGTAGCCGACGACTCTCGGCGCCCCATTTGCGGCCGACGCGTCCTGGACGGCGGCGACGCCTGATTGCCTGCAATCCGAAACAAGATGATCGGCTATCGTGCTGGCTACCTCGAGAGGGCAACCTCGCAGGACGAGGAAGAACTCGTCGGCGC
>JBAQLW010000134.1:0-7149 GCA_049302175.1 Rectinemataceae bacterium | reverse complement strand
CCTCCAGTGTGGCCCCTTCTTCCAGGAAAAGCTGCCCGATCGGGGCAGCTTTTTTTCTCTACATCCAGCAGGCAGGCCGCATCGCATGCGCCAAACCCGGCTCAAAGATTCTGGGCAGAGCAGAACGAATCGAGGACCTCCTTGAGGTCCGGTTTTCCGATTTCCTGGAGGTCGTAACCCACCTTCACCGTCGGCTTTCTGATTTTCACTATCCTCGTGAGATCGATGGGCGTCGCGATGAGGACGGAATCGCAATCCGTAGCCTCGATCGTCCGCTCGAGATCGGCTATCTGTTCATCCCCATAACCCATGGCGGGGAGAAGCGGGCCAATGTTCGGATAAATCCTGAAGGTTTCGGCGAGACGGCCTACGACGAAGGGGCGGGGGTCCACGATTTCGGAAGCCTGGAACTTGCGCGCCGCCACGACGCCCGCGCCCATTTTCATCATGCCGTGGGTGAGGGTAGGACCATCCTCTACGCAGAGCACCCGCTTGCCTTTGATCAGCTCGGGCTTGTCCACGCTTATGGGGCTGGCCGCATCGATGACGACGGCCATCGGATTCACCCTCGCTATGTTCTCCCTCACCGTCTGGATAGCGTCCGGGCCAGCACTATCCATCTTGTTGATGACGATGACATCGGCCATACGCAGGCAGGCCTCTCCCGGATAGAAGGATACTTCGTTCCCCGCCCTCAAGGGATCAGCCACGGTGATCATGAGATCGGGGACATAGAAGGAGAAGTCGTTGTTGCCTCCGTCCCAGAGAATGACATCGGCTTCCTTCTCCGCCTGCCTCAGGATCGCCTCGTAGTCCACGCCCGAGTAGATGACGTTGCCCCTTACGATATGGGGTTCGTACTCTTCCATCTCCTCGATGGTGCACTTGTGATAGGCGAGATCGGCCACGGTGGCAAAGCGCTGCACCTTCTGTCGTACGAGATCGCCGTAGGGCATGGGATGGCGTATGGCCACCACCTTCAGGCCACGCGCCATCAGCATTTGCACGATCTTGCGCGATGTCTGGCTCTTGCCCGATCCCGTGCGCACGGCGCAGACGGCTATCACGGGCTTAGTGGACTTGATCTGGGTATCCTTGGGTCCGAGGAGGGTGAAGGAAGCGCCGGCCGCGTTGACGAGGGCGGAAAGGCTCATCACATGGGCGTAGGGAACGTCGGAATAGGAGAACACGCATTCGTCGACGGCCAGGTCGCGGATAAGGCGGGGCAAGTCGGCCTCAGGTGTTATGGGGATGCCTTCGGGATAGAGGGCTCCAGCCAATTCGGCAGGATACTTCCTGTTGGCGATGTCGGGAATCTGGGCGGCGGTGAAAGCCATCACCTCGACGCCGGCGTCTTTTCGGAACCGCGTGTTGAAATTGTGAAAATCCCTGCCCGCCGCGCCAATGATGATAACCCTTCTTCGCGTCATGCCTCGAGCCTCCCTTTTCGGGGGCTTTTCCCCCTTGGAATCAATGATTGAGCCTGAGTTTTCAGCCTGTCAAGATTGTAAAAAAAGATGCAAGGCATAAAATATGTTGATACTGCATATAGATTCAGCGTCTTCTGGCCATACTTCCTGATTCATGCAGAATTGGCCGGCCAGTCAGCGATACTTATGCAAAAATGCCCCGATACGAAAAGTGAAGATTTTTTTTCACGCATAGTGCATACTTTGCCCATGAAGAGCCTAGCGATCGAAAGCGAAATTGGAGTCCTCAAGCGGGTGATCCTCCATACGCCCGGACCGGAGATTGAGGCAATGACACCGGGAGAGGCCGAAAAGGATCTCTACAATGACATCCTCCCCCTGAGCGCCGTCCTGGAAGAGTACCTTCAGCTCAAGAAATTCCTCACCCGCGTGGCTGAGGTGCATGAACTCCTGGATCTCCTGAGCGACTGCCTCTCCGACGTCGGCTACAAGTTTGAATTCCTGTCTGACCTGGGGCGCTGCTTTCCTATCCGGAGTTCCATGGAGATTCTCATGGCCATGCCGGCGCGCGACCTGGCCGCGATTATCGTCCGCGGCCTGCCTTCTCCGCCAACTTCCCTCTCTTATCGGTTGGACGGGGAGAGTTTCGTATCCCGGCCTTTGCCCAACGCGTATTTCATGAGGGACAGCGCCGCCGTCATAGGCGACTGCGCTGTGGCTGCAGCCACTGCCTTCGATGTCAGGATGGTGGAAGCCGTCATCACCCGGTTCATCTTCACACACCATCCCGATTTTACCGCACGAACCCTTCTCTTCGACGGTCCTTCCGAGCGGAACCGCTACATGACTTCAGAGGGAGGGGACATCATTGTTCTTTCGCCAAAAGTCCTGGCCATAGGAATTTCTGAACGCACGACGCCCTGGGCCGTGGAACGAATCGCCAGAAACGCGGCACGCATCTCCGAAACCGACATCACCGTCTTTGCCGTCGACCTGCCGAAGACGAGGGCGACGATCCACCTGGACATGGTATTCACGATGATCGACAGGGATGCCGCCCTCATTTACCAGCCCGTAATCTTAGGCTCACAGAAAAATTCCATTTATCGCATCGACGCGGGAAAGGGCGGGAAGCTGAAGTACAGGGAAGTGAACTCCTTGCTCCTTGGCCTGAAGGAGGAGGGAATCGATCTTGAGCCCGTCCTCTGCGGCAAGGGGCACCACATCTACCAGCAGCGCGAGCAGTGGCTGTCGGGAGCGAATTCCTTCGCCTTTGCCCCGGGTAAAATACTCATGTATTCCTGCAACCAGTACACTGTTGAAGCCCTCGCGGACGCTGGCTTTGCCGTCGTGGATTCAAAGGCCTTTATCGACGGGGCTGACAATGTAGCCAATTACGGGCGCCTTGCCGTTACCTTTGACGGCATCGAGCTGGCCCGCGGAGGCGGAGGAGCCAGGTGCATGACCCTTCCCGTCGAGAGGGAACCGGTGAAACAATAGTAAAGTTCACATCTCAACTGCATCCTGTCGTCGAACCGCAGGTTTCGCATTTCAGGCAGGTGCCATTGCGCACGAGGGTGAGATTGCCACAGGCGGGGCAGGGATCGCCTTCATAGCCTTTCTGGCGGGCGCTGCGTATCGTCTTGATGGCTTGACTCAATGCTGACCGCCCCATCGATGATTGGGGGGTCTGCGAGGGTTGCAGAGGCTGCTGCGAGAGTTCCTTTCGCGTCGTCGCGGGCGAGGGATTTGGCGCCCGGCTCTGCACGGGTTTCGAGGGGTGGCTGGACCGGCCGTTCTCGAAGGCTGACTTGTGCGGGCTGTCGGCCTGCATGGCTGTCGAGACCAAGTCCTCGGGCTTTATCTGTCCGAGATCGTGCCTCTCCTGGTACGAAATAGCCAGATCCCTGAAGATGTAGTCCAGGACGCTCGTCGCCATCTTTATGTAATCGTGGCCGCCGACCACGCCGTTGGGCTCGAACTTCGTGAAGGTGAAGGCGTCGATGTATTCCTCGAGGGGAACCCCGTACTGCAGCCCGAGGGAGACGGATATGGCGAAGGAATTGAGGATGCTTCTGAAGGCGGCGCCTTCCTTGTGCATGTCGAGGAATATCTCCCCGAGGCTTCCGTCCTCGTATTCGCCGGTGCGGACGAATACGGAGTGCCCGCCGATCTTGGCCTTTTGCGTGTAGCCCTTCCTGCGGTTGGGCAGGGACTTCCGCAAGCCTCGGGGAGACTGGGGCATCCCTGGCAGTTCGGGAGCGAAGCTGAGCCTGGAGTTCGAAGCCTGGGTAGAAGGCTGAACCTCGGCGACGGTCTTCTCATCTGCGTCGAGAGACCCAGTCTGCAGGGCGACGATGGAGTCGGCTATCATGTCGACCCCTGGCGAGAGGGCGGAGAGGGGCTGGGAGAGCTTGGATCCGTCGCGGTAGAGGGCGATGGACTTGAGCATGGATTTCCACGCGAGCATATAGGCGCTCTTGACGTCCTCGCTCGAGACGGTATTCGGCATATTGATAGTCTTGGAGATAGCGCCCGTGACGAAGGGCTGGACAGCAGCCATCATGGCCACATGGGCTTTCCAGTCGATGCTGCGCGTTCCTTTCTTTCCCGAAGGGGTAGCCGTATCGAAGACGGACAAATCCTCGTTCTTCAAGCCGGGAGCTCCCTCGAGTCCCATGGTTCCGCAGGAAAAGAGTTCCGCTTCCTCGATCTCGGAGGCGCTGTAGCCGAGCCAGGCAAGGAGGCTGAAGGATGGGTCCTTGTATTCGCTCTCCGGAACGCCCAGGGAGTCGAAGACCTCTTTCCCGAGAACGTGGGGAGCGAAGCAGCTTTCAAGGGAGAAGGCGCTCTTGAGGACGGATTCGACTTTCGCGAGGCTTTCGTCGCTGAGGCCTTTTTCCCTGAGCGACTGGCGCGAAATTGAGGGGGAGGCTTCAAGGCTGCCGGTGCCGAGGGCGTAGCGCAGTATCTCGTCCACCGTCTTTTCGTCGTATTCCAGGGCTTTGAGAGCGGGAGGCACGCTCGAATTGATGATCTTGAAGTAGCCACCGCCGGCGAGCTTCTTGAACTTCACGAGAGCAAAGTCGGGTTCTACGCCCGTGGTGTCGCAGTCCATGAGGAGGCCGATAGTGCCCGTGGGAGCTATCGCCGTCACCTGGGCGTTCCTGTAGCCGTGCTTCTGGCCCAGGGCGAGGGCCTCATCCCAGGATTCCCTGGCCGCGGCGACGAGGTTGCCGGGGCAAGCCCATTCTTTCAGGCCGGCAGGCGCGATCGTCAGGCCTTCGTACGCGGAAGGTTTTTCGTCGTAAGCCGCCCGCCTGTGGTTCCGTATCACTTTGAGCATGATCTCGGCATTGGCGGCATAGCGGGCGAAGGGGCCCCACTCGGAAGCCATCCGGGCCGACTGGCTGTACGCTTCTCCCGTGAGGATGGCGGAGAGGGCGGCCGCTACGGCGCGGCCTTCGTCCGAGTCGTAGGCGAGGCCCATCACCATGAGAAGACTTCCAAGGTTGGCATAGCCCAGACCCAGGGTGCGGTAGTCTATGCTGCGGCGCGCGATCTCCTTGGAGGGAAACTGGGCCATGACGACGGATATCTCCAGCACCGTCGTCCAGAGCCGGATCGCATGGCGGTATGCCTCGTCGTCGAAGTTGCCCGAGGCGGCGTCGTAGAATCCGAGGAGGTTGAGGGAAGCCAGGTTGCATGCCGTATCGTCGAGGAACATGTATTCGGAGCAGGGGTTGGAAGCCTTGATCTCGCCGTCGGCCAGGCAGGTGTGCCACTCGTTCACTGTGCTGTGGAACTGGAGGCCGGGGTCCGCGCACTGCCAGGCAGCCTTCGCTATAGTGTCCCACAGTCCTCGCGCCTTGATTGTCTTCATGACGGCGCCCGTGGTGCGGGCTTTGAGGCCCCAGTCCCCATCGTCGACGACAGCCTTCATGAATGCGTTGTCAACGCGCACCGAATTGTTCGAGGACTGTCCAGAGACGGTGTTGTAGGCTTCCGATTCCCAGGCCGTATCGTACTGGGGAAGGGATACGAGTTCGCCCGTCTGCCTGTACATGGAGAGAACCTGGTGAATCCAGGCGGAAGGAAGGCCGGCGCCCAAGGCTTCCTTGACCGCTTTTCTCAGCTCCCGGTTCTCGGCGAAGGAAAAAGCCGATTCATGGGACAGGCCTGAACCGTCGATCGCCGCCTTCATGGAGTCGGCGTAGCGGCGAAGCACCGCGCTTCCGGCCGCGAGGCAGGCCACCTTGTATTCCTCTTCCGCCTTCCATTTGACATAGGATTCAATGTCGGGGTGGTCGGCGTCGAGGATGACCATCTTGGCGGCGCGACGCGTCGTTCCGCCCGATTTAACGGCCGCCGCCGAGCGGTCGGCGATCTTGAGGAAGGAGATGAGGCCGGAGGAAACGCCTCCCCCCGACAGGTTTTCGTGGGCCGCCCTGATCTTGGAAAAGTTGGATCCCGTGCCCGAGCCGTACTTGAAGAGCCGCGCCTCCCTCGTGATGAGATCCATGATTCCACCCTCATTGACGAGGTCGTCCTGGATGTCGAGGATGAAGCAGGCGTGGGGCTGGGGCCGGGCATAGGCCGACTCGGACTTGACCACTTTGTCGGTAGCGGGGTCGACATAGTAATGACCCTGCGCGGGACCCTCGATGCCGTAGACGGCATGCAAGCCCGTATTGAACCACTGTGGACTGTTCGGCGCGGCTAGCTGGTGGGCAAGCATATAGAGAAGCTCTTCGTAGAAAACCTTTTCGTCCTCATCGGTATCGAAATAGCCCGCGCCCCTGCCCCAGAGGCACCAGGTATAGGCGAGACGGTGGAAGACCTGACGGGCGTCGTGTTCCGAGCCGGGCAGGGGGCTTTCGCCGGCAAGTTCCGTCTGCGATTCGGGCAGGAATTCGGCCCAAGACCGAGCGCCATCGACCGAGACCCCTGCCTTGCGGAAATACTTCTGGGCCAGGATGTCGGTGGCTATCTGGCTCCAGGTAGATGGCACAATGACAGCGTCCATATGGAATACCAGCTTGCCGTTCGGATTGCGGATCTCGCTCATCCGGCTTTCCCACGCTATTCCCTCGTACGGCCCGCCCCCCTTCCTGGTGAACTTCCGCTCGAATTTCATACTATTCCTCCGCCTTGTAAGCACATACGGCAGCTCTGCCAGGTATGGGCTGTGAATTTCACTTTCCTACAATAGGTAACAGCATGACGAATCCCCACTACAACCTATAGTGGTGGTACTCATGCGCTGTCCATTGTATATTCGACTTGCCCATCGATTGCAATAGGCGAATCCCAAAATAGTAATTCTTGTATGAAATTATTCCGATAGGGGTAAGTATGGTCATCGGAAAGCGCATCGCGACAGTTGTACTCGCAATCCTGGTTTTGACTTCCGCCGCGGCTTTAGAAGCGGTGCCCCTCCTTGAATTCGGAAAAACAATAAAGGCCGGCATCGCCTTCGATCCTCTGACAGGGAGCGGCCATATAGAGCAGAATGGATTCTTTGTCTCTTTCGTCCTGGACCAGCCTTTCATCGTCATGGACTGGAAAAGCCTCAAATCGGTGGGCGCGCCATTCATTTCGGGAGGGAAGGTGATGGTTCCCGAAGATTTTTCCCGGGAAGTTTCAGCGTACTTCACGATGAGAAACGCTCCCAGAAAGGAGCGGTACTCGGTGGCCACGATCCTCATCGACCCAGGCC
>JBAQLW010000133.1:0-1797 GCA_049302175.1 Rectinemataceae bacterium | reverse complement strand
GTGAAGAATTACTGGGCGATCACCTCGAGGATGGTACAGGTCGACGCAGTGACGAACGTGCAGCTCGTTCTTGGCATTCTGCTCATCCTCCTCCTCCTTGAAGCGGCGCGCCGCGTGGTGGGGCTTCCCATCACCATCATCGCCCTCGTCGCCATATTCTACATGCTTTTCGGAAAACACATCCCCGGCCTCTTCCAGGGCATTTCCTTCACCCTGCCCGAAGTGATCGAACAGTCCTTCCTTACTGACGAAGGCATCTTCTCCTCGCCTCTGGGCGTGTCGGCCACTTATGTCATGGTCTTCCTCATCTTCGGAGGATTCCTCGAGAAGACGGGCGTGGGCCAGTACTTCATGGACCTGGCTCAAGCCTTCACGGGCACCCAGCCGGGCGGTCCGGCCCTCATCGCGGTGACGTCCTCCTGCCTTTTCGGCTCGATCTCGGGCTCGGCGGTGGCGAACGTCTATGGCACCGGCACCTTTACCATTCCGCTTATGAAGAAAATCGGGTACCCGGCATACTTCGCGGGTGCCGTCGAAGCGGTCGCCTCCACGGGAGGCCAGATCATGCCGCCCGTCATGGGGGCCGGCGCCTTTCTCATGGCCTCGTTTCTCGGCCTGCCCTACAAGACGATTATGATCGCCGCGCTCCTGCCCGCCCTTCTGTATTACGGCGCCGTCTTCCTCATGGTGAAGCTGGCCGCCCACAAGAACAACCTGAAAGGACTCGTGGCCGAGGATCTGCCCTCCAAGCGCAGCGTGATCAGGAAACTGTACATGATCACTCCCCTCGCCGGCATCGTCTATTTCCTGCTTTCCGGTTCGACGCCTATGAGGGCGGCCATCATGGGCATCATCCTCGCCTGGGTGACGGCCTTCTTCACTCCGAAGACCGAGGACCTCAGGAAACGGAAACTTTCGTACATCGTCGGAACCTTGGCCATTGTCGTCTTCCTGACGGTGACGGCATTCCCTGGCCTCACCGAAGGCCTGATGAAATCGAAACTGGGGATCATCCCCATTCTGGCTGTCTTCCTCGCGGCTACCTGGTTCAACGCCGGCATGGGCCTAAAGGACGTCATCGACGCCATCTACGATGGATCGAAGGGCATACCCCTCATCGCCATAGCCTGCGCCACGGCAGGCATCGTCCTCGGCGCGGTGGCCCTCACCGGCATCGGGGGCAAGCTGGTAGGCTTCGTTCTCTCCTTCTCCAAGGACCTGCCCATCCTCGCCCTCATCCTCATCATGCTCATATCCATTTTCCTCGGCATGGGCCTGCCGACGACGGGCGCCTACATACTCGCTTCTGCCCTGGGCGCTCCCATCCTCGTCAGGATGGGCTTTTCTCCCCTCGCTTCCCACATGTTCGTCTTCTATTTCGCCGTTGTCTCGAACATCACGCCGCCCGTAGCTCTTGCCTGCTTCGCCGCCGCGTCAATATCGGGGGCGGGGCCCAACAAGATCGGTTTTCAGGCTATACGGCTGGGTTTCCTCGCTTTCATCGTCCCCTTCGCCTTCTGCTACGATTCCGGCCTTCTCCTGCAGGGCAATTTGGCCGCCAATCTCTGGGCTATCGCTTCGGGGATCATCGCCATCTTCGCCTTCGGCTATTTCTGGATGGGCTACATCACAAGGCTGATTCCTCTATGGCTGAGGGCTATCCTTTTGGCTGCCGGCGTCTATTCCCTCTTTCCCGGCACCATGCCCGTGCTGCTGAGCGGAGCGGTCGTCATAGGCGCCTTCCTGTATTCGAAGCTTTTGCCAGGGAAGCCCACCGCCGGCGATCCGGCCTCCGGC
>JBAQLW010000132.1:0-1621 GCA_049302175.1 Rectinemataceae bacterium | reverse complement strand
CCAAGGGAGATCGCCACGATAGCCGTGGTGACACCGAAGGCCGCCAGGAGCCGCAGCCTGGTATCCTTCGCGAAAAACTTGGTGAGGTTGCCTTCCTCTCCGGAACCGCCCACAGCGGCGATGCCCGAGTCCCAGTTTTTTACTGGGAGGAATCGTGAAAGCAGGGGCTTCACGACGGTCATCACCGCCAGAAGATAAAGCGCTGAGATGACCATGTCCGAAGTATGGACGGCGATATAGACATTCCTGTCCACGTCCAGCGCCGTCTTGATCGCCGCGAGATTGGGGGTTCCGCCGGTATAGAGGCCGACGAGCATTCCCGCCACTTTCCACGACTCTTCCGCCTTGGGAGCGAATAGAAAATGGGCGAGGGTCGCCACCAGCCCTACCGAAAACGCGGCCAGGCCGAAGGCGAGGATCGATTTGCCCGAAAGTTCCTTCCATTTTCGTATATCCACCGAAAAAAGGAGGAGGGGAAGGGAAAAGGCGACAGCGACCGTGGAGAGGGTATCCAGCAGCCCCAGCGCCGATTCGGGGAGTATGCCAATATTTCCGATGACGAGGCCCGCGATGTAGCAGACGATGAGCGGGCTCCATTTCGCGAAGCGTGGAACCCGCTCCTTCGCGTAGAGGGTGAGAGCGGGGAAGAGCAGGATGAAAAGGATCAACGGCGCTAATGCCATACAGTACTCCTGATTGGTTTATAAGCCGCCATGGCGGGATATGGATTTGGTGAAAAGCGCCGGAAAATGCCGCGACAGGAATACTCCGAGCCGCGCCTTGGGATCGAATGCCACCTTGAGTTCGAGTTTTCCGGCTTTGATGGCGTCGAGGATTTTTCGCGCGGTGACTTCCGGATCCTGCCCCGATGCCTGCAGCGGATCGAGAATCCCGTGCGACGAGCCGTCGCCCGAGAGGGCATTCTGCGATATCGCCGTTCGGACAAATCCGGGGAAAATCATGGTGATGTGGACGCCGCTGCCCGAGAGCTCGGTGCGCAGGGAGGAGAAAAAACCGCCGAGCGCGTGCTTCGAGGCCGAATAGGCGGTCCGCCAGGGGGCGCCCATGAGACCAGCGACGCTGGAGACACAGGCGATGGCGCCTGACCCTCTCTCGATCATCCCGGGCAGGATGGCACGGGCAAGATCCACCGAAGCCCTGAAGTTCGTCTCCATGATGCGATCGAAAACATCCGGGGAAGTGTCCGCGAACCTTGACCGTTGGCTGACGCCGGCGTTCAGGATGAGGCAGTCGATCCGGCCGAAACCCTCAAGCGCCTTGCGGGCGGCTTCAAGCCGTCCCTCTTTGTCGGCCAAATTGAAGGGGAGGATCGCTATCCGAGCGGGGCCGCACGCTTCGGCCAAAGTTATCAATGCTGGCGTGTTTCGTCCCGACACCACGAGGCTGGCCCCTCGCCTGCTGGCTTCCTTCGCCAAGGCGGCTCCAATGCCCGATGAGGCGCCGGTAATCCAGAGCACCTTGTCCTTCAGCTGTTCGGTTCTCATGAAGCGATGGTTTTAGCCGCGAAGGCCGCGGCTTCCTCCATGTCATTCCTGTCGGGATGGCCTTTCATGAAAAGGAACAATTGTCCCTTGCACCAGAAACTCTCCTCGAGAGTCTT
>JBAQLW010000131.1:0-15190 GCA_049302175.1 Rectinemataceae bacterium | reverse complement strand
ACTATGCCTTGGGTGAGAGTGCGTTCGAAGCCGAAGGGATTGCCTATGGCGAGCACCTTTTGTCCCACTTTAAGATTAGCTGAGGATCCCAAGGGGATGGGACGGAGGGTTTGGTTCGCGGGCGGCGAAAACTTTATGACAGCCAGGTCATTCTGGGGATCTGTTCCGATGATCGACGCTTCGTACTGGCTACCGTCGGCCAGGTTGATGAAGAGCTTGTATGCCCCTTCCACGACATGGTAATTGGTCAGGACATAGCCCCTGGCGTCGATAATGGATCCGGAGCCTGAGCCGCCGCTCTGGGGCACGGGTTCAAAAAACCAGTTGACGTTGACAATCTCGGTGGTGATGTTGACGACGGATTCGTTGTACCTGGCGTAAAGACTTATGTTCTCATTCTCGTCCTGCGTATATGCCGGAGCGACCGAGCCCTGGAAATCGGCGGGGCTGACCTGCGGCGCGGATACGGCCGTCTGGGGCAGCCCAAACGCTGTGTCAGTCTGGGCGGGCGCCGCCGTACCGCCAAACAGGCCGCTCTTAGCAACGAGATAGCCTGAACCGAGAATCAATACCGAAGCCCCGACGAGCGCCGCGGCTACACCGATGATCATCTGTCGCCTGGAATACAGTTTCATGGGAGATTCCCCCTCTCAAGAGCATGTCATGCGAAAGTGAGCTTGCCGGCCGCGTCTTCCTCAGCCCTGGCAAGCATGAAAAGGTAGTCGGAAAGCCTGTTCAGGAATTTTCTTAGATCATCCGAGACTTCTTCCTTCCTTGCCAGGGCGACGACCCTGCGTTCAGCCCTCCGGGCTATGGTTCGAGCCATGTCGAGAGCAGCCGAACCCGCCGTCATGCCCGGGAGGACAAATCCCCTCAGGGGAATTCTCTCCTCGAGGGATATCGTCCTTTCGGAAAGTTTTTCCTCATCCTTGGCCGTGATGGGTCTGTCGAAGGTCAGGCTTACGGAGGCGAGCTCACCAGCGACGCGAAAGAGTATCCTCTGAATGTCCTCGATGGCGTAGAGCACTTCATCCTGAAGGCAGAGATGACGTGCCACACCGAGGGCTGAGGACAGCTCGTCTATCGTGCCATAGGCCTCGACCCGAAGATCGTCCTTGCCTATCCTCTCTCCCGACCAAAGCCCTGTATCTCCATCGTCCCCCGTTCGCGTTATGATGCTCATGCATTAAACATAACGCTTGGAAATCGCTTTCATCAATACCGTTTCGATGTCAGAAGGAGGTCACAGTGGACGAAGCTTCCCTTACAGCCTACAATCTGGCCACCATGGACGAAGATAGAGCGCTTATCGTCTCAGAGCCCTGCCCCTACCTCCCCGGCGAGACATCAACAGCGGAGGTATTCAAGGCCGACGGCGGCCTCGACCGCTACGAAGAACTCATCCCCCAGGGATGGCGACGTTCGGGAAGCCTACTCTATCGTTATCGTTGCGCGGGCTGTGCACGCTGCATCCCCATACGCCTTCCCGCTTCGCGAATACAGGGCGGCAAGCGTCTCTCCCGACTCCTTAGTGTCAATAGCGATCTCAGTCTGAGGCTGTTGCCATCAAAATTCAGCAACGAACACTTCAGGTTGTATGAAAAATATTGCAAAGCACGACATCCCGAAACGGATTTTTCTGGCGAAGAGGGCTACAGGGATATGATCGGCTCTCCCCTCACGGCGATCACGGAGTACCGCGACGCCACGGGCAGGCTCTGCGGCGCGGGCATCGTCGATATCCTCCCCTCCGGTCTTTCCTCCGTATACTTCATCTTCGATCCCGATGAAGGAAGGCGAAGCCTGGGATATTATTCGGTTTTCATCGAGGCTTCCCTTGCCATGAGGATGGGAAAACCCTTCTATTATCTGGGATTCTGGGTCCCAGGGGCTCCCAAGATGGAATACAAGGCCGATTTTCATCCTCTCCAGGTCGCTGTCGCCCTGAGGGATGGCGGGGATACCGATCAGGTGAATCCCTCCTGGATGGAATTCCCTGGAAAAAGCCAAGCCCTTGCCTGGCTTGCGGCGGCATCGCAGCGTTGACAGTCAACCCCTATCATGGTACCGTAGCCAGCGTTACTGTTTGAAGACTGTTTTCAGAAGGAAAACTATGGCATCCCAGATCAGCAATCACGACGGCGCCGCCGAAACCAAGAAAACTTCAAAAAAAGCTCCGAAGCGCGGCATCAAGAATCCCTTCTTGTATGGCGGAACGATCGTCATCCTGATACTCACCGTCATCGCCTTCGTATTCATTCCCTCCCTCGGAGGTGGCCTGAGTTCTTCCGGGTCGGCGCCGAAATTCGGCAGCTGGAACGGCAAACCCATCACCTATACTTCCGGTTCATATTTCGCGAGCCAAGTTGCCCAGATAAACGATTACCTTCGCCAGCAAGGCCTCTCGGAAGAGAATTTCCAGCTCTATGCCTATCAAGTATGGAGCATGGCTTTCCAGAGCGCGGCCATCAGGACAGCTCTCCTGGACACCGTGGAAGCCAGCGGTTTCAGGGTGACCGAAAAAGGTCTCGATGAAGCCGTAGCCGAGCTCGCCGAGTTCCAGGTGGACGGTAAATTCTCCCTTGAAAAATACAATTCCGTCACCAAAGCCGCCCGTCTTGAGTTGCGCAACACTACGAAGAACGATCTTCTCATCAGGCGCTACTACGAAGATCTCTATACCATGGCGCCAAGCTCCGCCGAGATCAGTTTCGTCGCAGCGATGGCCAAACCTCAGCGCAGCATAGCCTATGTCACCCTGCCCCTCTCCGACTTTCCCGCCGAGGAAGTAGCCGCCTGGGGTGCCAAGAACGCTGACCTCTTCAGGAGCTTCGAGCTTTCGCGCATAACGATCACCAGTTCGGAGGCTGACGCCAAAAAGATTCTCGCACAGGTAAAGGAGAACAAGCTCTCCTTCGAGGACGCCGCGAAGAGCCATTCCCAGGACGCCTATTCCGACAAGGGCGGCGATGCGGGAAGTGTCTTCTTCCATGTCTTCGCCGAAGACTTCTCGAACAAGGATGATGCCGCCAAGGTAGCATCGCTTGCCAAAGGAGAAATATCCGATGTCTATGCGATAGGCGAAAAGACCTGGGCATTCTTCAAGATCAACGGCGAACTCACCCAGCCCAACTTCGCCAAGCAGGCGACCCTGGATGAGGCGCGTTTCTATATCAACGACAAGGAAAGGGGTACGCTTGAGAGCTGGGCTATCGAAAAAGCCGGGGCCGTCGCTTCAGTCGCCGACACCGCTGCTTTCAGGACCGCAGCCAGGAAAGCCGGCTACGAGGTAAAATCCGCCGGTCCCTTCATCATCAATGTCGGGAATCCCACCTTCTATGCCTACAATCAGCAGATCCCTCTCCTACAGACCCCATTCCAGAACAGCGATCCCGCGTTGCAGGCTGCCGAGCAGGACGAAGCCTTCATGGTCGAGCTCTTCGCCAAAGCCAAGGGTGGCGTATCAAAACCCCTTGTCGTCAGCGACAGTGTCATCGTCTTCACGGTCACCGATGATGCCGAAGCATCGGACGACGATACCGCCATGGTGAAATTCGCCTATCCCTACTTCCTCCAGCAGGCTGTCGATGCCGCAACGCGCGACACCTTTCTCAAGAGCAAGAAGTTCAAGGACGAATTCAACACTACCTTCTTCAAGGTATTCCAGACGAACGATACTGCCTCGACGACGCAGGAAACGACGACAACGGCGGCTCCCGCCGCGAATTGAGCCTTCAGCGTTATGCCGATAAAAAGGGGGTTGCCCGGAATCATATTCCGGACAACCCCCTTTTTTTGAACAACAGTGTAATGGAGGATCTACTCCCCGTCTTCATCGGTCCTCAGTACGGCAAGGAACGCGTCCTGGCCCAATTCGATGTTGCCTACCATCCTCATCCGCTTCTTCCCTTCCTTCTGCTTTTCGAGAAGCTTGCGCTTGCGCGATATGTCGCCGCCATAGCACTTGGCGAGGACGTCCTTCCGCACTGGATTGACGGTCTCGCGCGCGATGATCTGCCCGCCAATCGCTCCCTGGATAGCCACCTTGTACTGCTGGCGCGGAATGTTCTTCTGGAGACGTTCACAGACCTTGCGCGCCCTGTCGTAGCAGCCTTCGCGATACACCATCATGGAGAGAGCGTCCACGGGGTCGCCGTTGATGAGAAAATCGAGCTTGGCGAGGCTCGTGGACCTGTAGGATGTCACCTCGTAATCGAAACTGGCATAGCCCCGGCTTGTCGACTTGAGTTTATCGTAGAAATCGAAGAGAACTTCGGCCAGGGGCATCTCGAAGACAAGCTCGACGCGTTTTTCGTCGAGGTGGGTGAATGATTTCTGTTCGCCCCGCTTGCCTACGCAGAGGGCTATGAGATTACCGATGTAGGCTACGGGCGTGATGATTTGCGCCCTTATATAGGGCTCCTCGGCGCTGTCGATCCTCGAGGAGTCGGGGTATTGGCTTGGATTGTCGATGAAGATGGTTTCGCCGTTCTGAAGCTTCAGTCTGTAGCGGACCGATGGCGCCGTCATGATGATCGATTGGTTGAATTCGCGTTCGAGCCTCTCCTGGATGATCTCGAGGTGGAGGAGGCCGAGAAAGCCGCAGCGGAATCCGAAGCCGAGGGCCAGCGAACTGTCCTTTTCGCAGATGAGGGAAGCATCGTTGAGCATCAGCTTCTCGATGCTCTCCTTGAGGTCGTCGTAATCGGCCGAATCCATGGGATAGATGGAGCTGAAGACGACGGGCTTTATTTCCTTGAAACCGGGAAGGGCTTCGGCGCAGGGATTGTCGTTGTCCGTTATCGTATCCCCTACCCTGACGTCGCGCACCGTCTTGATTCCAGCCGTGACGTAGCCTACCTCTCCCGCGGCCAGCATGTCCGTGGCGCTCGACTGGTCGATCTTGAAAAGGCTCACTTCCTCTATCTCGTGGATAGCCCCCGATGACATGAAGCGGATGTTCTGGCCCTTCTTCATCTTCCCGCTGATCACGCGCACATGGACTATGGCGCCCTTGTAGGCGTCGTAGTGCGAATCGAAGATGAGAGCCTGCAGGGGATCGTCGGAGGAGCCCCGCGGGGCGGGAAACCGCTGGACTATGGCTTCGAAGAGCTCATCGATGCCGATGCCCATCTTGGCCGAAACGGCGAGCGCCGTGTCGCCGTCCAGGCCCAGATCCTTGTCGATCTGCCCCCGCACCGCGTCCACGTCGGCCGCGGGCATGTCGATCTTGTTGATGACGGGCAGGATCTCCAGATCATGCTCGATGGCCATGTACATATTGGAGAGGGTCTGTGCCTGGACGCCCTGTGTGGCGTCGATGACGAGGATGGCCCCTTCGCAGGAAGATATTGCCCTCGACACCTCGTAGGAGAAGTCAACGTGTCCTGGCGTGTCGACGAGGTTGAGGGTGTAGGTCTTTCCATCTGCTGCCTTGTAGGGCAAGGTGATCGCCTGGCTCTTGATGGTGATGCCCCTTTCCCTTTCTATATCCATGTTGTCGAGCATCTGGTTCTGCATTTTCCGCTGGTCCACCAGATGGGCTTTTTCGATGAAGCGGTCGGCAAGCGTCGATTTCCCATGGTCGATATGGGCGATGATACAGAAATTCCGGATGAGTTCCTTTTCGTGCATGGCAGTACTCTACAGGAAAACGCCCTTCTACGCAATTATGCCTTGAAAATGAGCGTCGGGCGGCGCATAGTATCCACCACCATGACGAGATTCAAGGACCTTCCACGCAATGCCCGCACATGCATCGCCATGGAGCCTTTCTGGGCATTTTTCGGCCCAATGGTCGTCTACTACATGCCGCTCTACCAGAGGCAACTCGGCTTGAGCGAAGTGCAGATGGGCCTTGTCAATTCGGTCAACATAGCGGCAGGGCTCTTCTTCTACAGCCTCGCCTCCCCGATAACGAACAGGTTCGGCAGGCGCAATACCAGCATGTGGTTCGATTTCATCGCATGGTCGCTGTCCATGATACTCTGGGCGCTTTCGAAAAGCCTTGTCTGGTTCATACTGGCAGGGGTGACGAACGCCGTGGTGAGGATCGTCATTGTCTCCTGGAACCTTCTCATCTCGGAGGACGCGAACGACGAACAGCGATCGACAGTGTTCGGCCTGATAAATATCATCGGCACGTTTGGTGGCTTGACTACCCTTCTGGGAGGCATGATCATCGCCCGCTTCGGCATCGATCCCGCCATGAGGGCAATATTCTGGGTGGGAGCCGTCATCTTCACCGTCACCTTCATCCTGCGATTTTTCGGCACGAGTGAGACAAAGGCTGGACTCTACATCCAGGAAAAGAGCAGGGCCGAGCCCTTTCTCCGCCTTGTCATCCAGCAGATCCCCAAAGCTGGCCACGCGCTGCGCGATCCTTTCTTCCGCAGGATGACAGGCATCTATATCATCGCCAATGCCGTCATCTCCATAGATTTCTTCCGTATCCTCTATATGAAGGACATAAAAGGCCTTTCGTCCTTCACCATATCGGCCCTGCCAGCCCTGAGCGCCCTCGCCTCCATGGTGATCTTCTTCATTATTCTTCCCCGCCAGAAAGCCACGAAGAACAGGGAACACCTGGCCAACGCCTTTCTCGCCTGCCTCATCGCCCAGCTTCTCTTCATCGTAATGCCCAAGGCCTCTATATTTTCGGCCATTCTGATATTCCCCACCCTTCAGGCTTCCTATGCCCTCCTCCTTACATTCCGCGATACCCTGTTCATGAACGGCACCGATCCCGAGCAAAAGAGCGACCGCTTCAGCCTGGTCCAGGCGCTCATGATGCTGTTCAGCATTCCTGTGGGCTGGCTGGCCGGACTGCTCTACTCGGCGGCTCCCCAGCTTCCCTTTATCCTGGCCGTCCTGCTCTACGCCATCGGGTATGCGCTCGCTCGAGGGCTCCATGGCAGCGAACCGCAGCGAGGATAGTCCGATGACCCTTGGCGGACTATTGCAGAGGCCCATGTCGAGGCCGGCAGGCTTCGATGCCGGGGAGAAGCCCCTCCTCGTCCTCTTCGTGTTGACCAATTACCCCGGAGCAATCTCCCCTTCTATCTCGGGGACGCTTTGTCTGCGCAGGAATACAGAACCGCTGGCCGCCGCCCATGGTGCTTCGGGCGGCACAACCGCCCCTGGCCGACGTGGCCGCTTTTTGGCACAGTCCGTTCCATGGTCGCCTCGAGTTTGTGGCGAAAATTCGACGTGGAACGCTATGCGGCAGAAGTGGAAGCTCTATATACTGAAAGGGTAAAGGAGACACCATGAATCTGAAAGAACTCGCGTATGTGGAAAAAAAAGGCAGCATCGACACTCATGATATAGTTGTCTATGCCCTGTCGACCTGCGGCTTCTGCAAGAGAGCCTTGTCCTTCCTCGATGAAAAAGGATTCTCCTACAAGTATATCCATGTGGACCAACTACCCCTGGAAACCAAGAATGAGATCAAGAAGATTCTCAAGGAGAGGTTCAATGAGAACGTAGCCTTCCCCTTCGCCGTTATCGACGACGAATCCCATCTTGTCGGTTTCATCCAACCCGACTGGGTCAGGACCCTTGGGCTGACGGGGGAAAAATGAAGGGAAAAACAGCGGAGCAGACACGCTTGTTCTCACGGATGGTAGCGCAGAAGCAGGGCTGGGAACTGAATCCGGACGAGCCATTCTATGAAAGCCTTGTCGATGGGCTGACTGCCAACTACAACCGCTACGGCTACTATCTTTGCCCATGCAGGGACTCGGAGGGCTCGCGGGAAACCGACAGGGACTCGATTTGCCCCTGCATCTGGTCGAAGCTCGATGTTCCTGAATTCGGCAATTGCTACTGCGCGCTTTACCTTTCGAAGAAGAAACTCGCCTCGGGCGAGGAGCCGGGGTCCATACCCGACCGGCGCTATGAAACCTGATCCGATGCCCACTATCACAATGCCCAGGCTTGCTGTATGACCTACCTGGACTGGGCCGCGACGACGCCACCCGACCAGGAAACACTCATGAGGGCTCTCGAGGAATCTTTCGAGGCCTTTGCCAATCCGTCGAGCCCACACAGCGCTGGAAGGGCTGCAAGGATGAGCCTTGAGCGTTCGCGCGCATCCTTTTTTGCCTCGCTCTCCGCAGCGGGAAAAATCGAGTCTGGCGGAAAAATTGCCTTCACCGCATCGGGGACGGAAGCCGACCAGATACCTCTTCTGTCCCTTCTCAAAGCGATAAGGATGGAGCGGCTGGGAGACAGGAGCGAGGGCGACAGACATCACCTTCTTATATCCGCCATCGAGCATTCGGCTATCCATGCCCAGGCAGAGTCTTTGTCTCGCCTCGGCTTCACCCTCACTTCGGTAAAGCCCGATGGCGAAGGTTTTGTCCAACCGTCGAAGGTGGCCGAGGCCATTCGGCCGTCCACAAAATATGTCGCCGTGATGGCGGTGAACAACGAGACCGGCGCGGTCCAGGATATAGGGGCTATCAGCCGCGCCGTGGCCACTGCCTCATCAAGCCTAGGCATGCCCAAGCCTCCCCACTTCCATGTCGACTGCGTTCAGGCTCTGGGCAAGGTGCCCTTCGACCTTTCAGGCGGCCTGATCACGAGCGCGGCTTTCTCCGCCCACAAGATCGAAGGCCCGAAGGGCGTGGGCGCGCTATGGTATGCCAGACCTTTCGACCCGCTCTGCGTCGGCGGCGGCCAGGAGGAAGGCATCCGTTCAGGCACGGAGAATATCTTTGGGATTGCGGCCTTCGCGGGCTGCGCGGCGGCCGCCGCCGCTGCTTTCGAGAGGCGCCTCGCCCACGCCCGATCCCTCGAAGCGCGGCTCCTCGCGGGGCTCGGCGCCATCCCGGGAACCCAGGCGGTGCCGTCCAGCCGCAAAGCCGGCGATCCTCGCTGGAGTCCATGGATCGTCTCGGTCGCCTTCCCTGGTCTTGGCGGAGAAGTCCTCGCGCGGTCCCTTTCCGACGCCGGCATTGCCGTCTCGACAGGCTCGGCCTGTTCGCATAGGGGCGTGGCAAAAGGCCGTCGGATTCTCGATGCCATGGATGTTCCCGCCGATATTGCGTTTTCGGCTATAAGGGTATCTTTCGGGCCATCTACCGGCCCCGAGGACATCGATACATTCCTCCGGACAGCCGGCGACTTGTATCGCAGACTGAAAACCTGATACAACAGCATAACCATGGAAATCCTCTACCTCATCAAGCCCGGTGAAATACTGCTCAAGAAAGAAAACCAGAAGGAGTTCACTCGGCGCCTCGTGCAGCAGCTCCACAAGCGCCTGAGCAATACGGGCTGCAGGATTGAAGAATCTCCCGGCCGCTTTTTCCTCTTTATCGACGAATGCCACGCCCCGCGCGCCGAATTCGTTCTTAAGCGCTGCCCTGGCCTAAACGGCTGGTCGAAGGCTTTCATGTGCCCCAAGTCGGTTGAATCGATTCTGGAGGCTGCAGGAAGCGTCGCGGCCAAAGCCATCGCCGCGGGCAATACGCGATTCAAGGTAGAAACCCGGCGGTCGGACAAAAGCTTCCCCCTCGGAAGCTACAAGATGTCCGCGAAAGCCGGCGAAGCTCTCCTCGGAAGATTCCCGTCCCTCGCCGTCGACGTCCACGAGCCGGATTTCATCGTCAACATCGAGATCAGGGAGAGGGCTTACGTCTACGGGCACACGGAACCCGGGCCGCGGGGCCTGCCTTCCGGCACCAGCGGCAAGGGCCTCCTCCTCCTCTCGGGTGGTATCGATTCCCCCGTCGCCGGCTACATGATGGCCAAGCGGGGAGCCCCCCTCGAATGCGTCTATTTTCACGCCTATCCCTATACCTCTATGGAAGCCCAGAAGAAGGTGGAAAATCTGGCCGTCAAGATCGCTGCATGGTGCGGTTCCCTGCGCCTTTGGGTCGTACCCTTCACCGATGTACAGATCCAGATCAAGAAGCTGGCTTCGGAGGACGCGACGACGATAATGCTCCGTTCCGCCATGATGGAGGCCGCCGACATCCTCGCCTTTAGGATTGGCGCCGACGCCATCATCACCGGGGAAAGTCTCGGCCAGGTGGCGAGCCAGACGACAGAGAACATGGCGATAACGGAGGCGCCCTCCCATCATCCCGTCTTTCGCCCCCTCATCGGCATCGACAAGGAAGAGACGACGATAATCGCGAAGCGGATAGGCACCTACGAGATTTCGATCCTGCCTTACGAGGACTGCTGCGTCCTCTTTTCGCCGAAGCATCCCCTCCTCAAGCCTTCATTCACGGAGCAGACCAAGGCATATGTCGATCTGGGCCTCACGCCCCTCATCGATGAAAGCCTCGCGAAAGCGGAGCGGTTTGTCTACAAATACAAAGACGTTCTGGAGTCCTTCGGCATATAACCATGACCGGTTCCACGAAAGCGCTCGAGATCCTCGGGCGTATTGATGTTGAAGAAAAGCGACCAATCGGGACTGAAACGCCGCGCCTCATCCTCAGCAATAAAAAGAACCGGCAGGTTCTCAAAAAGATCCTTGAAGGAAGGAAGGCGTCCACCTTCGGTCGAGGCTCGCGAAAAGAGGGTCTCGAGACGGGAGATGAGTCCGCGATGGTAGTAGGCGTGGAATGGCTCGAAATGCGAGCCAAAGCGAGCCAGGGCGGCCAGGGGGCGCTCGCCCTTTGCCGCGCCAATGGCAGCGCCATCGGGCCCCGCCTCAACGAAATCCTCAGCCGCCTCGATCCGGTCGCGGAGGAAGGTTGCGAACGCGGGCGAGAAGGCAGGCATGTCGCAGGCAGCGAGATAGATCCATTCGCTCGATGAGCCTGCAAGTGCGGCATGGAGCCCCGAAAGAGGGCCGAAGCCGGGGCGAAGGTCGTCGAGGGTTCTGAGTCGTGGCCTCCCGTCTTCAGCCCTTTCTTGGCCGGCTGGCTGGGAGGCGAACTCGCGATAGAGTTCCGGCTGCTTGGTCAGCACGAGAATCTCAGCGAAAAACCGGCCGAACTGCCGCGCCAGGGCGGGACCGATGGGACCTTCGGGTCCTTCTATGCCTTCTTTTGCCACGCACCCGAGGCGTCTGCCCTGTCCTCCCGCGAGCAGAGCGGCAACCGAAAATCGAGCCGCGGCCGCGAATCCTTGGGCCTTCACTCTATCTGCTCAAGCCTCACCGTCGACACCTTGTACTCGGGAATCTTGGCCTCAGGATCGAGAGCCTCGGCATTGGTGAGGATGTTGGCTGCCGCCTCCGCGAAATGGAAGGGCACGAAGACGACGCCGTCGGCCACCCGCTCGCTGATCCGCGGCATGACCTCGATGGCACCTCGACGGGACCTGAGACGGACGAGCCCCTGCCCGTCCGCTATGCCATAGTGCGCAGCGGTGACGGGCGAGATTTCGACAAAGGCCTTCCCCGCGCGGTAGCCGGGAAGGACGTCGGGAAGGCAACCTGAGTCGCAGTCGCCCTGGACGTTGTTCTGCCCGCGGAGGGGATGGACGCCAGTGCCTGGCCGGCCGACCTGTCCAGCGAGGAGGGCCAGGTTCGCGAGGGCGACAACCCCATCCGTCCCGATCGAATGCTGGGTGACGCCCATGGCGTAGTAGATGCCCGCCGTGATGAGAACGGCAGCCATGCCATTGTAGAGAGCTACGTTGCTGCCCGGCCTGAGCCGGAGGAACAGCTCGGCCTCATCGACGTCGGAAATCGAGCCTGTCATGGCGCCCGAACCCATAGTCTTGGCGAGCCCTGTGACGGTGGAGGCATGGCAGAGACGGGCGCAGTGGTCGAAGTCGGCAACGACCTGAGCTCCCCCTCCTCGCATGGAAAACTCGAGGACGTGGGAGCATTGGAGTTCCCTACAGATCCCGACGCAGCGACCGCAAAGGATACATTTGTTCTTGTCGTAGTTGAAGAAGGGGTGACTTGCGTCCGGAGACCGTCCGCGGATTTCCAGACCGGTCACGACCTTCACGATACCGTATTCCCGGCAGTATTCATGGAGTTCGCAGCTGCCCTTCTTCTTGCAGTTGAAGCAGTCCGCTGGATGGGTGGCGAGAATCATTTCTCAGTATGCATTGATTTTACAGGAGCGGCAAGCGGTGGTTCTGCCTAAAACCCATGGTTATGCGCTGCCAGAATTCAGCTCATCTCAATCTAGGGGGGTGGCTGTCTGCGGTCCGCTTTCATCGGCTGTCGATACAGCGATCCGCTCTTTCTCCGCTTCTCGGACATCGAGCTTTTTCCCTCGTTCCTTTATCATACGGACCTTGTCCGCCAGCTGCCGCTTGGCCTTGCTGTGACGATAGCTGCCAAAATAAATGAAGAGTGAGTAGACAATCCCGAATGCGAAACTCAGAGCGCTCACTGCCACCACGGATACATTTTCAAGGAGGCTTATCCCCAGCAGATTGACGGAGGTTGTATAGTCGAGATTCGCCGATACCAACAGCGCGAGAAGAACAAGCAGAATAACGCTTACAATGATCCGGATCATGGTTTCCTTTCCTTATAATTCCTGCATTTCAAAATAGAATATAGCCAGGAAACACGGCCCGATCTGTTCGGTAGCGCACATACCCCGATGCGAAATGGAAAGCGGACTGCCTCGCGATCCCAGTCGCCGGCAGCCCGCTCCGATCGCCAAATATCCCCAAGGGGAATCGAACCCCTGTTGGCGGGATGAAAACCCGCTGTCCTGACCGCTAGACGATGGGGACATAGGTAGGGGAACTTGCGTTCCATGTCCGGGCTGCAAGCTACCAAGAAAGACTGTCCCTTGTCAATATCCCAGAGCCTGTTCAGAAATCCTCAAGGGCTAATTTTTCCTTGACTTTCGAGAACAGATGGAGAGCCAGTTTGTTTTCCGGCTCTATGCGCAGGGCTATTTCACAATCGGCATGGGCGGTAGCCACATCGCCCATATGGAAATAGCAAAGGGCTCTCCTGTATCGGGAGAAAAAGTGATAGGGATGTATGAGGAGAGCTCCGGAGAAATCCTCGGCAGCACCGAGATAGTCCTCAAGCACGCTCTTCACCACACCGCGGTAATAGAGTGCCTTGTAGCATTGCGAATCGAGCATCAGGCAGGCGCTGAAATCCTGAAGTGCTTCGTGATAGCGCGACTGGGCGAAATAAGCCATGCCCCGATGCTTGTAGACAACGGAGGCAATCTCCTTGTCGGGTTTTTCGTCGATGATGGCCGAATAGATGCTCACTGCCCTCGCAAAATCGGCTTTGTTGTGCGCTTCGAGGGCGGCCAGAAGGAATCCATCCATCCCAAAACCGCCGATATCGGGACTCATCGCTGACAAAGGGGCTTGACTGGCGGTCGCGAGTGGGACTTCAGCTCCGGCATTTTCGGTAACTTCTCCGGCAGGTCCATGCTCGACCTCGAAGTCATCGGCCACTTCCTCAATTTTTCTGTAGAATGCTTCCCTTCTCTGTCCCAGTTCGGCGTTGAGCCTCTTCTCAAATTCAAGGATCTCCTGAAAAATGATGTCGGACAGCGTGAGGTTGGCATTGAGCGCGGCGAGCTTCCGTCGCATCGGTTCGTCGAAGGGCGTGAATTCTGCCTTGTACACGAGCTCGTGTTCCACCTCGGCCCAGGCTTCCTGGAGTATAGTCCTCAACTGGATTTCGATGACATTGCGATCGATATGTCGGCAGAGGGGGATGAGAGATTCGGGAATGCGCACGAGGACATGTATGGACTCATAGCCGAATTCACTGAAAGAACGCTCCGCTCCTTTCCGCTCAATCTCCTCCACGGTAAATCGTTCCGACAGTATCCTCTCAGTCTTGGCCAGATCGCCCAGAAAGGGACAGATGACGCGAATGGCGATGACATCGTTGACAGGGAGCGGTCCGGCCTTTTCGGTCCAGGCTTTCTTGAGCAACCTCAGCTTTTTGGCATAGTAGGAATCGAATTCCTTGACTCTCCCCTTGAGTGTAGGCTTTATGCCTCTGCTGGAGAGAGCCGACTCCACCATCACAAGGAAGCTCGACAAGGCTTCCTCATATCCTCTGCGAGAATCGGCATAAATCGCCGAGAGCTTGGCTTTATCGGGAATGACGAGCACAGACTGTTCCATAGCCATGATCCTGAGTATACCACTGAAAATGGAAAGCTGCGAAGGTCAATCAGTCGGCTACAAGATTTCCATTGACGTAGAGCTCAAGGCCGCCCCCTCCCGGCAGGGCGCCTGACAAGGTTTTTTCAAAGGCCGAGCGTATGAGACTGAAGGAAATATCGAGGCTGGCCAGATCAGGCAGCTCGACCTCCACAAGAAGCTTGTTTCCCCGATGCATGACGCTACCCAGATGAGCTTCCTGCCTGAAAAGCGGCTGCAATTCGGGGCTGAAAGGCCGGAGCATGAGTTCGCCGAGAATGAGGCTGGCCCTCTCCTCAACAGTACCCGCAAGGGGGAAATCCCGCTTTTCAGCGACCAGACGGCTCCTGTCAGCGTCGAGGAAATAGAGGCGCACCTGCCGCGAGGATGGATGCAGGCCATTCACGACAAAAGCAAGGATGAGGAGAGCCGGAAGAATGAAAAGCCAGCCACCGGGGTGGTTTGGCTTGGAACTGCTTTCTGCCAATGGAATTATCCTTCGAAATGATCGATGAAATCGACGATGCCATTGTAGATCGCATCCCCGATCGTTCTCAAGTACCCCGAACCCGCAAGGAGGCTTCCCTCCTCCGGATTCGTGATAAAGCCCATCTCGATGAGTATCGAAGGCATCTTGGCATTGCGGACGACGAACCATTCCTCGGCGCGGATGCCCCGTCCCGGACTCCGTTTGCCGAGAGCCGCCCCCAGCCTGTCATACACTTTCCTGGCGAGGATGATGCTCTCGGTGGTGAACTCCTCCTCGAGCATCGCGTTGAGGATGGGGGCTATCTCGGCACCCTTTTCCTTCACCGTGTCCGCATCGACGACCGTCCGTCTGTACTCCGGATTGAGATACCATACCTCAAAGCCTTTGGCGTTCTTGTTGAAAGAGGCGTTTGCATGTATCGAAACATAGATGACGGCTTCGTCCTGCTTCATCTCGGTGGAATTGGCCATGGAAACGCGCTCGTCGAGCGTGGGATAGGAATCGCCCTCGCGCGTGATGAGGATGTTTCTGCCGGGATAGCTCGCCCTGAGGAGTTCGACCACTCTCCGCGACACCTCAAGGGTTAGATCCTTTTCGAGGAGTCGCATGCCCCCTACCTCGCTGATGGCTCCTGTATCC
>JBAQLW010000130.1:0-7044 GCA_049302175.1 Rectinemataceae bacterium | reverse complement strand
GATGTTCCCAGATGTCGCGGGCTATATCGTCATACTCGGATGATGCGTCATCCACCCAGGAAGCTATATCGGACGCGATATTCATAATCCCGCCTTGGCTTTGACGCGTGTCCTTCCTTCCTTGGCGGGTGAGAACTTCGCGTTGAGCTCCAGCGCCCTTCCATATGACTCGTAGGCGCGTTTGTACTGGCTGAGCAATTCCTTGACGGCGCCGAGCCTGTACCACCAGTAGTACATGTTTTTTTCCATCGAAACCGCCGTGGAAAAGGCGATGTCGGCATGTTCGTATTTTTTCAGCCTCATGTAGCATTCGCCCACGTAGTAGTAAGCGCTCGACATGCGATCGTCCGTCGGCGGCGCGAGTTCCACGTAGTTGGCAAAATACTGCAGGGCTTCTTCGCTCCTGTCGAGAAAGTAGAGCGATTCGGCAAGGGTTTCCATTATTCGAAAGTCCTTCGCCGACTGCAGAACTTTCTGTGCTATCGCCACGACTTCCTTGTGGCGCTCGAGGCGGAAAAGGTTCCAGCACTGGAGGCTCACCAGATCGAGATTGGAGGGATCGGACTGAAGAGCCTTCTCCACCGTCGACAGGGACGACGCGAAGATTTTTTTTGCCTCGGTTTCCTTGCCCGCCATCTGGAGCTGGCGACCTCTCAGGTAAAGCTGGGAAGCCGTCTGGTAGGCGGCTTGTCCCGTAGCGGCCTGAGCGCCCGCAAAGAGGAGGACGAGGGAGAGCACCACCCAGGGTGGCAGGGAAAATCGCCGCCTTTCCATTGCCTTCATCGCTGCAGCACCTCGTTTATCGCGGCAGCTCGCCGCCGCGCTTTTATTCCAATCATTGAAGTATCTCGTTTATCGCGGCGGCGGCGCGCCTCCCCTCGCCCATGGCGAGAATGACGGTAGCCGCCCCGAGGACGATGTCGCCGCCCGCGTAGACGCGGTCGATGCTCGTCTTCTGTTTTTCGTCGACGAGGATGTGGCCCCTGCGGTCCACTTTGAGTTCGGGCGTGGTCTTTGAAATGAGGGGATTGGATTCGTTGCCCACGGCCACGATCACGGTGTCGAAGGGAACGACCGTTTCGCTGCCGCGGATGGCTACGGGGCTGCGACGTCCCGAAGAGTCGGCCTCGCCGAGTTCAAAGGCCGTCACTTCCAGGCCTATCACCCTTCCATTCTGGTCGCCGAGAACCCTCGCCGGGCTGCGCAGGAAATCGAAGATGATGCCCTCTTCCATGGCGTGGACGACTTCCTCGCCCCTGGCTGGCATTTCTTCCCTCGTGCGCCGGTAGAGAACGTGGACTTCCTCGGCGCCCAGTCTCATGGCCATGCGCGCCGAATCCATGGCGACGTTGCCGCCGCCCAGGACAGCCACCCGCCTCGACGGATAGAGGGGCGTCGCGGCCTCCCCCTTTCGGTAGGCTTTCATGAGGTTGGTCCGGGTGAGGTATTCGTTGGCGCTGAAGACGCCAACGAGGTTTTCGCCGGGAATGTCCATGAATTTGGGCAGGCCCGCGCCCGTGCCGATGAAGGCTGCGTCAAAGCCATCTTCCGAGAGAAGGGCAGAGAGTTTGCGTGTCCTTCCGACAAGGTAGCTCATCTCGAAGCTTACGCCCATGGATTCGAGGACCCCCGCCTCAGAGGCGACGAGAGCCTTGGGCAGCCTGAATTCGGGTATGCCGTAGACCATCACCCCGCCGGCCTTATGGAAAGCCTCGAAGACGACGACATCGTGGCCTTCGCGGCGCACGTCGACGGCGCAGGTGAGTCCGGCGGGGCCGGCGCCCACGACAGCCACGCGCTTGCCTGTAGGACGCGCGGTCGGCGGCGGGGCGAGAAGTCCCGCGTTCCGCTCATAGTCGGCCACGAAGCGTTCCAGCCTGCCAATCTGCACACCTTTATCGACGCTCTTCAATGCTTTGCTGAGCGTGCAGGGCAGCTGGCACTGCTTTTCCTGGGGACATACCCTCCCGCAGATCGAGGGCAGGAGATTCGTACGCTTTATTACCGTGGCGGCACCGGCGAAGTCACCTTCCTTGATTTTCCCGATGAATCCGGGGATGTCGACGCGGACGGGGCAGCCGGCGACGCAGGGCGCGTTTTTGCACTGGAGGCAGCGCTCTGCCTCCACCATGGCCTGTTCAGGTACGTAACCTGTGGCGACCTCTTCCATGTTGCTCCTGCGCAGGTCCGGATTCTGATTGGGCATATCCTGCACCGGAATCGCTATTCTGTCCCTGGGCGTCAGCGTCATCGAGCGGATCCTGTCGAGTTCGAGTCTCGCGCCGTTTTCGTTGAATGTTTTGTCCATGTGACTCATTTCGCGGTCTTCCCTGCAGTATCGGCCTTCCCTGCCCCAATGTCCTTCCCCGTCGCAACGGCGTTTTTCGCCTTGAGGGCTTCCACCGACATCTCCAGGTGGCAGCGGTCATGGTCGGCCTGTTCGAGGCTTTTATAGGCCCCGAGCCTCGTCATCATCTGTGCCCAGTCCACCTCGTGGGCATCGAATTCAGGGCCGTCGACACAGACGAATTTCGTCTGTCCTCCAACGGATACCCTGCATCCGCCGCACATCCCCGTGCCGTCGATCATGATCGTATTGAGGGATGCGAGGGTTTTGACGCCGAAGGGCTTGGTCGTCGCGGCGCAGAATTTCATCATGATGGGAGGGCCCACCGTCACGACAATGTCGGGCGGAGGCGTCTGGCCGCAGAGTTCGCCGAGCGGTTCGGTGACGAGAGCTTTCCGTCCCGCCGTACCGTCGTCCGTCACGACGATATTCTCGTCCGCAAGGGCTTTCATCTCATCCTGCATGATGAGGAGCTCAGCCGTGCGGGCACCCGAGATCACCGTGACCCTGTTGCCTGCGGCTTTCAGCGCCTTTACGATGGGGTGCAGGGGGGCGAGGCCTATGCCCCCGCCAACGCAGACAGCCCAGCCGAATTTCTCGATATGTGTTGGATTGCCCAGGGGGCCGAGAAGGACGACGCCGTCGCCCGGCTCCTTGAGGGCCAGCTTGTGGGTGCTCGCGCCGACAGTCTGGAAGATTATCGTCACCGAGCCGGCTTCCGGGTTCGCGTCGGCGATGGTGAGTGGTATCCGCTCGGCGTAATTCTCGTCGCACTGGACTATTACAAACTGTCCGGCCTTGCGCTCCCTGGCTACCAAGGGCGCCTCGATTTCCATCCTGTAGACTTCGTCCGACAGCTTTCTCTTCGATAGTATTCTGTGTTGTCCCTGCATCGATGCCCCTTCCGTAAAATGCTGTTCACTGTGATCCTGAGGCCCCAGTATGACATTCCTTCGGATTTAATTGAAGGGGGATCAGTGCATCCCTATCGCCGATCCCTCCGACCATGTACCTTTCACAACGGACAGCGGCGTCACCCTGCATCGGGCACCCAGGATGCTTCCCGGATTGAGGACGCTGTTGCAGCCTACTTCGCAGGCGTCGCCGAGAATGGCGCCGAATTTTTCCAGTCCCGTGTTATGGAGGCTGGGCTCACCGCCCCCGCCGTGAGACAGGAGGGTTGCCCTTATATTCCTCTTGTCCAGCCTCACGTTCGAAAGTATTACGCCCGCCCCTATATGGGCTTTGACGCCCATGATGGAATCGCCCACATAGTTGAAATGGGGAGCCTGGGACCCCTCAAGGAGAACGCAGCGCTTGAACTCGCAGGCATGCCCCAGCACCGCCCCATCGGCGGCGAGGACGATTCCGCGCAGGTAGGCGCCCTGTCGAATCTCGCAGCGATCGCCAATCCAGGCCGGCCCCCTTATGTAGGCCCCTGTCTCGATAAGACAATCGGCCCCTATATGCACGCTTCCTTCGATATGGGCGCCCGGTTCTATCCTCGACCGAGGTCCCAGTCGGAGGTCGCCTCTGATCAGGGAGCCCTCAGTTTCCCCTCCACGCGTCCCGGCGAGAGGATCCTCGGCGAGGAGCATGCCGAGGTAGGCGTCGAGGGCCGAGAGAGCCTCCCAGGGCTGGTCGAGATAGGTGAAAAGGCGGGCGTAAGCCGTCGCCTCCAGGTCGAAGAGTGCCGGCATCCCCGCCCAGCGCGGCCCATGTGAACCCATATATCTACAGCCTCCCCAACTTTCCATACCGGCTCCAGAGCGGTGCGGGGTATTCTCCCCGCTCTGTCCGCTCCGATATCGCGCGCCTCGCTTCGAGGATATCGCCGGGATTGGTCAGGCCGAAGTATTCCTCCTCAATCGGCAAAACCCATACATTCGCGTCTCCAGCCTCGAGCATCCTTCCTACGACAACAGGCAGGTAAATCTCTGATTTCGCCCATGCTGCCGGATCGGAGAGAAATTCGATGAACTGCGCCTCCGCGCTGGGGAATACTGCAGGGGTCAGGCCCCATAAATTCATGGAAGTGGGCAGATCGGGCGACAGCTCCTCGGCGTGGCCATCGGCCTTCATCGACCATATTTTTCCTTCCCTCATCTCGATGCTTGTATGCTCGACGATGCGCAGGAGCCTACCTGAAGCGTCGGTGGTACAGATTGCCCTGGACACCGGACCCGCGGGCGACACGACGCCCCCGAGCCTGTAGCCCGGCAGGCAGAATCGCGCCGCTTCCCCGGCTTTCCAGCCGCCAGAGCGGTTCGCAGCAAGGAAATCGTGGACAGCCGCGAACCCGCTCTTGCCATAGAAATCATCGGCATTCATCACGGCGAAGGGGCCGTCCTCGAGGAATGGCCTGGCACAGAGGAGGGCATGGCCTGTGCCCCAGGGCTTGGTTCTGCCTACAGTGCCAAGGGTGGCTACGAGGGATTCGGGAACCGCCGCGTCGGCAGACTGGAAAGCCATCTCGAAAGGCAGGTTTTCTGGCAGGCGCGAGAGTATGTGCGCGGTAAAATCTTCCTCTATGTCCTTTCGGATGAGAAAGACGATACTGTCGAAACCAGCCTCGAGGGCGTTGTAGATGTTGTATTCAAGAAGGGTTTCGCCCGCCTGGCCAACCGAAGCCAGTTGTTTAACGCCACCGAAGCGGGATCCGAGCCCCGCGGCGAGAATCGCAAGTTTCATGTCTCTACTATAATCACGCCCATCATCCGTGTCATCTATTGAAATATTCCCGAATCGGGTTTAGGATAATTCAAATAAATCCCCCATTCCCACATAGAAGGAACTACAATGGCTGATTCCAAGAACATGGTGATGATTGACGGTAACGCCGCTGCAGCCTATGTTGCGCATGCCTGCTCCGAAGTGATCGCGATCTATCCCATCACGCCTTCCTCGCCCATGGGCGAACTCGCCGACGAGTTCTCCGCGATGGGCCGAAAGAATCTCTGGGGTACTCTTCCCCATGTCGTCGAAATGCAGTCGGAAGCTGGCGCGGCCGGCGCTGTCCACGGCGCCCTGACTGCCGGAGCCCTTTCCACTACCTTTACCGCCTCCCAGGGCCTCCTCCTCATGATCCCCAACATGTACAAGATAGCAGGCGAGGCCACCTCGACCGTCTTCCATATCGCCGCCCGCGCCGTAGCCGCCCAAGCCCTCTCCATCTTCGGCGACCACCAGGACGTCATGGCTGCCCGCCAGACGGGCTGGGCTCTTCTCGCCTCGAACAACGTGCAGGAAGTGATGGACATGGCCCTCATTTCCCACGCGGCCACCCTCAAGACGAGGATTCCCTTCCTCCACTTCTTCGACGGCTTCCGCACTTCCCACGAGGTGCAGAAAGTCGAGGAAATCCCCTTCGCCACGATGAAGAAGATGATCTCGGAAGACCTTGTGCGCGAGCATCGCGCTCGCGGTCTCACGCCCGAGAAACCCTTCATCCGCGGCACGAGCCAGAACCCAGACGTCTATTTCGCCGGCCGCGAGGCGGTGAACAAGTTCTACGCCACCACACCCAAAGCGGTCGAGGAGACGATGACCGAGTTCGCCAAGCTCACTGGTAGGAACTACAAGCTCTTCGAGTATTCGGGCGCCCCCGACGCCGAGCGCGTCGTCATTGTGATGGGCTCCGGAGCCGACACGGTCGAGGAAACTGTCAACTACCTTGTCGCCCGCGGAGAGAAGGTCGGCGTGGTCAAGGTTCACCTTTTCCGCCCCTTCTCCGTGGAGCACTTCATCGCCGCTATCCCCGCTTCAGTAAAGTCCATCGCCGTCCTCGACAGGACTAAGGAACCCGGAGCCATCGGCGAGCCCCTCTACGAGGATGTTCGCACCGCCATCGGCGAGGCCATGGGCGCCGGTAAGTCCCACTTCAAGGCTTGGCCCACCGTCGTGGGCGGCCGTTACGGCCTCGGTTCCTTCGAGTTCACCCCTGCCATGGCCAAGGGCGTCCTCGACAACCTCAAGGCCAAGGAACCCAAGAACCATTTCACGGTCGGCATCATCGACGATGTGAGCAATACCGGCATCAACTGGGACGAAGGCTTCCAGCTCGACGCCGACGGCGTCATCGAATGCCTCTTCTATGGCCTCGGCTCCGACGGCACGGTGGGCGCCAACAAGAACTCCATCAAGATCATCGGCGACGAAACCCCCAACTCGGCCCAGGGCTACTTCGTCTACGACTCCAAGAAAGCCGGCACCTACACGATCAGCCATCTCAGGTTCGGCCCCAAGCTCATCAAGAAGTCCTACCTCATCTCCAAGGCCGACTTCCTCGCCTGCCACAAGTTCTCCTTCCTCGAGAAGCTGGACATGCTGGTCAATGCCAAACCGGGCGGCACCTTCCTCCTCAACTCCCCCTTCCCCGCCGACAAGGTCTGGGACGAGCTCCCCATGGAAGTCCAGAAGCACATCGTCGACAAGAAGCTCAAGTTCTACGTCATCGACGCCATGAGCCTCGCCGAACAGGCGGGCATGGGCTCGAGGATCAACACCATCATGCAGACGGCCTTCTTCAAGATCTCCGGCGTCCTGCCCGCGGATGAGGCCATCCGCCTGATCAAGAAATACACGGAGAAGACCTACCACAGGAAGGGTGCCGATGTTGTCGCGAAGAACATCGCGGCCATCGACCTCGCCCTCACTGCCACGCATCAGGTAAAGGTCGGCGCCGTCACCTCGAAAAT
>JBAQLW010000129.1:0-2333 GCA_049302175.1 Rectinemataceae bacterium | reverse complement strand
GTACAACATCGAGCGCGCAAGGACGTGAATAGATACAATACTGTCCCCGATACAGGCTTTGAGAACGATATATTTCATCTTATAGGACACGATAACAGGACCCCCAAGATTTACCCGTAAATCCCGTTTTTCCTGTTACCCTGTCTAAAACACAGGGGCCTAAACCCGGATGTATACGCACGGAAGCCGAAATCGGCGATTTGGAAAACAATGACTGGAGAGAGCCTTCGGAACGAAAGTTGATATCATGACGAAGAAATATGCCAATCCGATCGTCCTGCATCGCTCACGAGGGGTAGGGCGCTCCTTATAGCTCTGATCGACAGATATTTATTGGCGTGTATGGATACTTCTGTAACGCTGCTCGAAATTCACAAGTTTTTGTATCTCCTCCAGGCTACTGGAGAGAATCTCCGTCCATTCGATCGAGAAAGCGACAGAAAGGCTCAATGAGAAAAAGTTGATTCGCCCGCGGGTTTCAAGCAAACGGGGCTTGACCCTCCCTTTATTCAGACGTTGTGAAAATTATCTGGATAAATATCACGTTATCGTATAAAATATCGCCATGATACCGAGAAAAGATCTAAACGCTTTGGTTTCTCAGTCAAAAGACAACGCGATAAGCATCCTTATCGGAGCACGGCAAGTGGGCAAGTCGACCTTGCTTGGCATGGTCGAGCAACAACTGGCCCTGCCTTCGGAGACCTACAACCTCGACAATCCCCTTCACCTTGCGCTTTTCAACGAGGGCTATACGTCGTTCATCAGGCAGATTTGATACAAGCCCACTTGCGCGAATCCCTCGCGGGTCGCAAACGTGAAAAAATACTCTATCCATTGAGTTACGCTGAGTGGCTTTCAGGCGAGGATCCCTCGCTTGCCACCATTGCGCCCCTCATGGACATCTCCACCGTGGATGAACTCGAGGCGCATCGCTCGTGTGTGGCGAACTTTATCAGATTCGGGGGAATGCCAGGTCTTCTCTCCCTTCAGGACGAACTGGAAAAGCGCGAGTACCTTTTCGGCATCTATCAAACCTATATCGCCAAGGACATCAAATCCTTCCTTCGGGACGAGTCGGTTCTGGCCTTGCTTCCCCCACGTACGAACAACAAGGGTAAAGAGCTTTCCAAAACACCCATTCAGTCTCAACTATTGGCGCACCGCCGACGGCAAGGAAGTGGATTTTGTACTCCAGAAAGACGCTGAGCTTCTTCCGATCGAAGTCAAGTCATCCTGGAAGCCCGGCAAGCTGCCCCCGGGCCTCAGGTCCTTTCTCAGGCTCTACCCGGAAACCCAAAAGGCGGTGGTACTCTACGATGGCCCCGAGCACAGCGTATTATCAGGCTCCTGCACGATACAGTTCGCTCCGCTCTATAAGGCACAGAGAATACTCGATTGGATGTAAAGACACAGCGCCACCACGCCACAACGACGCAAGGCTGAAAAAAACCTGATATTTGACTGCTTGTTATAATACATAGTATAATATGTATTATTCGGAGGCAGCTATGTTGATAGATTCTGATAATGTTATACCTATTACTAGATTACAGAAAGAATTGACGAAAAAAATTCGTGAATTATCTGCAACGGGAGAACCTGTCTATATTCTCAAGAATAACACTATGGAAGCTGTATTAGTCTCCTTTGATGAATATAAGCGTCTTGTCAATCTTGAAGAGATGTTTGAGTACTTTGAAATAGATGAAACAGTCAAAAAAAGAATGAGTTCCTATGATGCAAAAGAGAATGTTGGTTGGGAGAGCCTAAGGCAAGAACCATGAGCTATCCCGTAGAATTTATACGTGAGGCAGCCAAAGATTATAAGGAATTGGATGGGAGTGTGCGGAACCAGGTAGATAATAAGCTTGAAGAATTATCCTGCAATCCGTTTCTGGGAGAACGATTAGGGCATAGGTTCAATATAGACCTTACAGGATTTTTTAAGATCTATGTAAATAATAAAACCCATCGAATCGTCTATAAACTTATAACTCCGGATAAAATTGAGATAATTGAAATTTGGGGAATAGGCAAAAGGGATAAAGAAGAGATTTACAGAGAAATTGGCAAAAGATTGAGGAAACGATAAAGATACAGCGCCACAACAAGATAGGGCAGGCTTTTTTTTAGCTTAATACAATAGGACAGGATAACAGGACCCCCAAGATTTACCTGTAAATCCTGCCCCTCCTGGTATCCTGTCTAGGAAGTGATGTGGCATCAATCGCGGTGATCGGTACCGGCTATGTCGGTCTCGTGTCGGGCGCCTGCCTGGCCTCTCCGATGTAGTGCGCGGAACGTGGCCGCGGAACGCCTTTCATTAAGAC
>JBAQLW010000128.1:0-3502 GCA_049302175.1 Rectinemataceae bacterium | reverse complement strand
AATCCTGCTTTTCATTGGATACCTCCATGCGCCGGGCGGGCGGGGTGCCTAAAGGGCACGCGCCTTTGTCCGCCTCGAGAGGCATAGGATAGACGATGATCGTCACTCTCGTCAACGATGAGTGTTTATGCAGAAAATTGCGAATTGTTATATAGATTTGTGCTAAAACCTAATGGCAATATTTCATACTTTAAGCAAGATTTCGCCTTGAGTCGTCCCAATTGAGCCCTTTGGATAAACCCGGAGCTCCAATCCAAAGCCAATTTCATCAAGATATTCCACAAGGGTAGATACTTTCATATCCTTCCGCTTCTCAAGCTTGGACACAGCGGTCTGGGTAAATGTTGAGAAATCTGTTTGTTTGATGCCTCGGCGCTCCCTGAGTTCGGCGAGCCGGATCGCAAGTATTTCACGCTCGGCAATGGTATGAGCGTGATGAATCTGTTCCTCGGTCATCATTCCTTCCATTGCTTTGATCGCGTTCTTCACGATTGCCATATCAGTCCCCTTTCATTGCCTATATCGCTCGATGAGCGTTTCGGCGGCTTGGATCAAACTCTTATAGAAGTCGCTTTCGTTCTTACCCTTCTTGTCGCCCCCGATGAGGAGCAATGCCTGACGGTTCTCGTCAAAGTAGTACAGAACGCGAAGAACATGAACACTCGTCCTCGCTCGAAGCTCCTTGAGGTTCTTAACCCTGCTTCCTTTTAAAGTGTCGGCATGAGGTCGCCCCAACTGCGGACCGAAAGCCTCAAGGAGAAGGACCTTGGGGAGCACCGCATCCTGGACGTCTGGCTCCTGCTCACGGAACCATTCGAGATATTCCTCCGTGGCATCAATGTGCCACATATGAATAATATGCACTATAGTTCATATGATGTCAAGTTCATAATAATGTTCATTGTAGCTTCCCCATGGCGCGAAGCACCCGTTCCGGCGAGAAGGGCCATTCTCTCAGCCAGGCCCCGACGGCGTCGTGGATGGCGATCGAGATGGCGGGAGCGGCGCCGTTGACCGAGATTTCCGATACGCTTTTCGCGCCGAAGGGGCCGATCTCGTCCTCCACGGGCATGAGTTCGACATGGAAGTCGGCGGGCACCTCGGCGATGGTCGGGATCTTGTAGTCCAGGAAGCGGGGGTTGAGGCAGCGGCCTTTGTCATCGTAGAGCATTTCCTCGTAGAGGGAATGGCCGATGGCCTTGAGGACGGCGCCATAGATCTGGCCTGTCGCGAGGGCGGGATTTATGGGCGTTCCGCAATCCTGGTAGGCGTGGTAGCGCTGGACCTTGGTTTCACCGGTCCGGACGTTGACCGCCACCTGAACAAAGTGGGCGCCATAGGGAAAGGCGGCATGGTCGGTCTTGAAGGTGCCGAAGCCCGAGAGTTCGCCGTGGCCTTCGCCCTGGACGGAGCGGTGGCCGAGCTCGGCGAGGCTTATTTCGCCAGAGCTGCCGACGACGCGGCCGCGGGGCTCGATGCGGAGGGCATCGATAGGCTCGCCGAGGATGTCCGCGGCCGCGGCCAGGACCTTGCGCCGCAGGTCCTCCGCGGCGCGGAGGGCGGCGCCTCCCGAAAAGTAGGTGCCCGATGAGGCGTAGGCGCCCTTGTCGAAGGGAGTGGTGTCGGTGTCGCCGGATATGACGGTGACGTCGCTCATGTCGAGCCCGAGTATCTCGGCCGCGGTCTTGGCGGTGATTGTGTCGAGCCCGGTGCCGAGATCGGCCCCGCCCGAGAGCATGAGGAGGGTGCCGTCGGAGAGAAGGCGCACTTCGGCGTTGGCGGCGTCGATGCCGGGAAGGCCCGATCCCTGCTGGATGATGACGGCGCCTCGACCGATCTTCCAGTCCGGTCCCGGGGCGGGCGGCTTGGGGGCGTCCCAGCCGAAGGCCTGGCGGCCGCGCGCCATCATGTCGCCCAGGCCGCATTTTCCAAGCGTGACGGCGGCGCCTTCGCGGCCCTCGCCGAGGCTTTTGAGGATGTCGATGCGGGAACCTGAGCGCACGCGGTTCTTTTCGAGGAAATCGAGCTGATCCATGCCGAGGGCACAGGCCATCTCGGCGAGGGCCGTCTGAAGAGCGAAGGAACCTTTCGGGGCGCCATAGCCCTGGTAGGCTCCCGCCGGCGAGAGGTTCGTATAGTAGGATTTCACTTCGAAGCGCGCGTTGTCGCAGAGAAGCAGAGGCAGGCTCTTGGAAATCGCGTTCATGGGGACGGTGAGGCAATGCTGGCCGTAAGGTCCCGTGTCCGCGTTCAGCTTCATGAGGATCGCGGTCAGTTTTCCGTCCCGCTTGGCGCCCAACTTCACCGTGATTTCCATGGCATGGCGGGTGCGGCTGGCGATGAATTCCTCTTCCCTGGTATAGCGGAAATAGACGGGGCGTCTCGTCGTCCAGGCCAGGTAGCCGGCGATGTCCTCCACGACGATATCCTGTTTGGCTCCGAAGCCGCCGCCGACGCGCTCCTTGATGACGCGCACCTTGTGTTCGGGGATGCCCACGATCCCTGCGACGATGCGCCTGACATGCCAAGGCACCTGGGTGGACGCGCGCAGCACGAGCCTGCCCGACTCTATAGCGGCAAAGACCGTATGGGGCTCGAGCGGCGTGCTCTGCACCCTGTTCATTTTGTAGTTGCGCTCTATGACGAGGTCGGCGGCGGCAAAACCGGCTTCCATGTCGCCGATCCCGTCCGCGGCGCTCGCCGCGAGGTTGCGATGGGGGTCGGCGTGGAGGGGGAATTGATAGATCACGGGGTCGTCGCGACCGTCGCCGGCCGTGCTCGTCCCTTCGGGAGCCGAACCCGCGACATAGGAAATTTCGCCCGAATGGATCGCCGGGGCTTCGGGTGCCCTCGCCCGGGAGATCGAAAGTACAGGTTGAAGGACTTCGTAGTCGACCTTGATGGCGCGAAGCGCGGCCGCGGCTATTTCGGGAGTCTCGGCCAGGACGGCGGCCACCCTGTCGCCGACGTGGCGCACCTTGCGAGGGAACATCCTTTGATCGTAAGGGGAGGGCTCGGGGAAGCCCTGGCCGGCTGTCGTGTACACCCGTTCGGGCGTGTTCTTGTGGGTGAGGACGGCGACGACGCCGGGCATGGCTTCGGCTTCCGTCGTGTCGATGGAAGCGATCCATGCATGGGCATAAGGACTTCCGAGGACTTTCAGGGCGCAGGCGTCGCCCGTGACCCGGTCCTCGACGAAGGCGCGCTCGCCCCTGCTCAAAATTTCGGCGTCGACTTTCTCCCGGTCCTTGCCCACATGGCGGAGATCGGGCCGGAATTCGGGTCCGACGGGGGGTGTATAGCCAGGTTCGGAGAGGCGGCGGGCGGCGAGGCGCACGGCCTCGAAATACTGCTTGTAGCCGGTGCAGCGGCAGAGGGTGCCCGAAAGGGCGTCGGCGACTTCCGCGTCGGAAGGCTCGGGCGATCGCGCGAGGAGTTCGAGTATGGAGAGGGCGACGGCCGGCGTGCAGTAGCCGCACTGGCCGCTGGCGCAATCGATGAG
>JBAQLW010000127.1:0-4684 GCA_049302175.1 Rectinemataceae bacterium | reverse complement strand
TCTCTCGGTCCTGTGCATACCCGGCGCGCGGAGATGACAATCTCGCAGGCGCGCTTCGCTGAAGCAATATTTGCTATCGTAGGAATGAAGGAGAAGACCTATGGCAAGGATGACCCTCGACGAGCTTCGGACACTTCGGGATTCGAAGCGTCAGGACTTGGCGCGGCGGGATGTGGAAGGCAAAGACATCCAGGTTATTGTCGGGATGGGAACCTGCGGGATCGCCGCCGGCGCGAAGCTCACCTTCGACGCCCTCGTCGATTCCATCGAGAAGCATGGTCTCGGCGGCAGGGTTCTGATACGGCAGACGGGCTGCATGGGCCTCTGCTACGTTGAGCCGACGGTAGAGGTGGCCTTCCCCGGAATGCCCACGGTCATCTATGGAAAGATGACGCAGGACAAGGCCGATGAACTCGTCCAGAAACATCTCGTCGAGCAGACCCTGCTCGACAACCTCATATTCGACCGCCCGGCTGCCGACATCGTTTCGAGCGCCAGCCCCTCCGCCAAAGGAGGCAAGTGATGGCCAAGAAGAACTTCATCCTCGTCTGCGGAGGCACAGGCTGCGAGTCCGCGAAGAGCGACGAGATCTACCGCGGCCTTGTCAAGGAAGCCGAGCTCCAGGGCGTCAAGGACGATGTCCAGGTCGTCAAGACGGGCTGCTTCGGTTTCTGCGAAAAAGGCCCCATCGTCAAGGTCCTTCCTTCCGAATCCTTCTATGTCAAAGTGAAGCCTGAGGATGCCAGGGAAATCATCGCCGAGCAGGTGATAAAGGGGCGCGAGGTCAAGCGCCTCCTCTATCAGAAAGACAAGAAGACTGCGGACAACGTCAAGGTTCAGGGCATCGATTTTTATCAGAAGCAGTTCCGCATCGTCCTTCGCAACTGCGGCGTCATCAATCCCGGGAACATCGAGGAATATATCGCCCGCGACGGCTATGTCGCCCTCGAGAAAGCCCTCTTCGAGATGAGCCCTCAAGCGATTATCGATGTCATGAAGGCTTCGGGTCTGCGCGGCCGCGGCGGCGCGGGATTCCCAACGGGCATCAAGTGGGAGACGGCCGCCAAGGTGAAGAGCGATGTGAAGTACATCGTCTGCAACGCCGACGAGGGCGACCCCGGTGCCTACATGGATCGATCCACCATCGAAGGCGACCCCCATTCCGTGCTCGAGGCGATGATGATAGCGGGTAAGGCCATCGGAGCCAACAGCGGTTTCGTCTACATCCGGGCCGAATACCCACTCGCCATCGAGAGGCTCAAGGTCGCCATCGCCCAGGCCAAGGAAATGGGTCTCATGGGCAGCAACATCCTCGGCTCGGGCTTCGACTTCGACATCGAGATCCGCCTCGGCGCCGGCGCCTTTGTCTGCGGTGAGGAGACAGCCCTTCTCAAGTCCATCGAAGGCAACCGCGGCATGCCTATCCCCAAGCCGCCATTCCCCGCCATCAAGGGTCTCTGGGGCAAGCCGACCATCATCAACAACGTCGAAACCCTCGCGAACGTTCCTATCATCCTGACAAAGGGCGCCGACTGGTTCGCCTCCATCGGCACCGAGAAATCCAAGGGCACCAAGGTTTTCGCCCTCACCGGCAAGATCAACAACTCCGGCCTCATCGAAGTGCCCATGGGCACCACCCTCCGCGAGATCATTTTCGATATCGGCGGAGGAATAAGGACCGGCAAGAAATTCAAGGGCGTCCAGACGGGCGGCCCTTCGGGCGGCATCATCGTCGAATAGGACCTCGACACCCCCATCTCCTACGAGAGCCTCGTCGCCCTCGGCTCCATGATGGGTTCGGGCGGCATGATCGTCATGGACGAGGACGACTGCGTCGTCGACGTCTCCAAGTTCTACATGGAATTCTGCGTCGACGAATCCTGCGGAAAGTGCGCTCCCTGCCGCATCGGCACCAACCAGATGCATGCCCTCCTTGACAAGATCTCCAAGGGCAAGGGCGAGGAAAAAGATCTTGAGAGCCTGGAGCGGATCGGCAAGGCGATGACGAAGGCCTCCCTCTGCATGCTGGGCGGTTCTGCCGCCAACCCCACGATGGGCACCCTGCGCCATTTCAGGGACGAGTACATGGAACACATCACGGAGCACAAGTGCAGGGCCGGGAAGTGCAAGGACCTCGTCGTCTACGAGATAAATCCGGCGAAGTGCATCGGCTGCGGGCTCTGCGTGCGCAAATGCCCCGTGCCCTGCATCGCGGGCGAAAAGAAACAGCCTCACGTCATCGACGCCTCGCGCTGCATCAAGTGCGGCGAATGCTTCAAGGCATGCAAATTCGGCGCCGTGGTCGTGCGCTAAGGACCGGGAGAAATACAATGATCAAGTGCAAGGTAAACGGAATAGCGGTTCAGGTAGCCGAGGGAGCCACGGTGCTCGAGGCGGCCAAGAAGGCCAACGTCAAGATACCCACCCTCTGCTACAATCCCGATCTCGCCCCTTGGGCGGCCTGCGGGATCTGCGTCGTGAAGGTCGAGGGCAGCAACAAGATGCTCAGGTCCTGCTGCACCCCGGTGGCCGAGGGGCAGAGTTTCATCACGAACGACGCCGAAATCGTTTCCATCAGGAAGACGGTGATCGAACTCATCCTCTCCACCCACCCGGATGACTGCCTCGCCTGTCCCCGAAACCAGGACTGCGAACTGCAGACCCTGGCCCAGGAGTTCGGCATAAGGCAGCAGTCCTTCCCCAAGCGCCTGCGCGATCTCCCGATAGACGACACGACGGGCTCGATCATCCTCAATCCAGAGAAGTGCATCCGCTGCGGACGCTGCGTCACGGTGTGCCAGCAGATGCAGAACGTGTGGGCCATAGAGTTCCTCGGCCGCGGCGAATCCACGCGCATAGCCCCCGCGGCCGACGTGAAGCTGGGCGAGAGCCCCTGCATCCGCTGCGGGCAGTGCTCGGCCCATTGCCCGGTGGGCGCCATCTACGAGAACGATCAGACCCAGATTGTCTGGGACGCCCTCATGAAGACCGGTCCCGAAGCCAAGACCTGCGTCGTGCAGATCGCCCCGGCCGTACGCATCGCCCTCGGCGAGGCTTTCGGCCTGCCCGCCGGCACCGATCTCACCAAGAAAATCTACACGGCTTTCAGGCGGATGGGCTTCGACGCCATCTTCGACACCAACTTCTCGGCCGACCTCACCATCCTCGAGGAAGGCACCGAATTCGTGAAGAGGCTCACCGGAGCCCTGAAGAGCGGTCTGGGCATTGCGACGAAGGATAAATCCCTCCCCCTCATCACCTCCTGCTGCCCGGCCTGGGTCGACTACATGGAGAAATACTACCCCGACATGGTGCCCAACTTCTCCACGGCCAAGAGCCCCCAGCAGATGATGGGAGCCATGATCAAGACTTATTGGGCGGGCAAGGCCGCCATCGATCCGTCGAAGATATTCTCCGTCTCGATAATGCCCTGCACGGCCAAGAAATATGAGACGCACCGCGACGAATCCATGTATTCCTCGGGATTCCAGGATGTCGACGTGTCGATCACCACCCGCGAACTCGCGAGGATGATCAAGCAGGCGGGCATCGACCTCGTCAACCTGCCCGAATCCGAGGCCGACAATCCGCTGGGACCCTACACCGGCGCCGGGGCGATCTTCGGGGCCACGGGCGGCGTCATGGAAGCGGCGCTGCGCTCAGCCTACTTCCTCGTCACCGGCGATGAGCTCAAGGACGTGAACTTCACGGCCGTCCGGGGCATCTCGGGCATCAAGGAAGCCTCGGTTCGCATAGGCGGCATCGAAATCCGCGTCGCCGTGGCCCACCAGATGGGGAACATCCAGCAGGTGCTCGATCAGGTGAGATCGGCGAGGGACTCGGGCAAGGACACGCCCTGGCACTTCATCGAGGTAATGGCATGCCGCGGCGGCTGCATCGGCGGCGGGGGCCAGCCCTACGGCGCCACCGACGAGATCCGCACCAAGCGCATGCGCGCGCTTTACGACCATGATGAGAAACAGGAGTATCGCTGCTCGCACAACAATCCCTTCATCAAGCAGGTGTACACCGAGTTCCTCGAGGCGCCGGGAAGCCACAAGGCCCACCAACTCCTGCATACGCACTACGAGGAGAAGCCGCTGTTCCTGAAGTAAAGCGTAATTTCGTCCAGTGCGCATAACTGTTCAAAGGGGGTGGCCAAAGCGGCCACCCCTTGTTTTACTCAAGGTATTGAGTAAAATTACTCAGTATGTTGAGTAAAAATTCGATTATCTATCAAAGACCCTATGCCGTCGACCTCGTACGGCGTCTCGCCGAAGAACGCCGTTTCATTCAAGTGGTATCCGGTCCGCGTCAGGTGGGCAAATCGACCCTGGTTCAAGGGGTGCTGGAACAGCAAAAGGCTCTTATCCGTTTCGTAAGCGCGGACGAACCCACGCTTCGAGGGACGGAGTGGATCTCCCAGCAATGGGAAGCCGCGAGGCTGGAAGGCCGAGGTCCGGATGGAGCCATCCTCGCCCTTGATGAAATCCAAAAAATTCCAGGTTGGTCGGAAACGGTGAAGCGCCTCTGGGATGAGGATACGCGTTCACAAACCAGACTCAAGGTTGTTTTATTAGGTTCGGTTCCTCTTCTCATCGCCAAGGGACTTTCGGAAAGTCTTGCAGGCCGCTTCGAACTCCTCAGGCTGCCCCATTGGAGTTATTCCGAGATGCATCAGGCT
>JBAQLW010000126.1:0-7518 GCA_049302175.1 Rectinemataceae bacterium | reverse complement strand
AGGGGCCGAGCTGGGCGGCTATGGCCGCGCTGTTGTCCTCGTCGAATACCATGCTTTCCCTAATGTCATGGCCGCGGTTCATGAGGTCAAGGGCGCGAGCCGCCCCCAAAGCCCCGGCCGTGAAAAGAAGACCCGTCGAAGTCCAGCCCGCTACCATATGGTAGTTCAGCTTGCCGGGAAAATCGAGGAAGGATGTATGGGTTTCCTGGGATGGCGAGGTAACGGCATCCTGAGCTGCAACTCCAGCTCCAGCCAAAAGGAGAAGAGCGAGAAGAAGCGCTGTGGTTTTCATATCTCTGATTATATACCGATTGCGGGAAAAGTCATCAACTTTCAATCCAGTACACTTCGGAGAAAGGCCTGACCGCGCAGACGGCGCGGTGCGCCTGGCCATCTGAATCTTTATAGAGGACTTCAAGCCGTGTCTCATGCAGTTTTTCGAAGGGAGTATCCACCCGGGCAATCCAGCGTATGCAGAGCGCGCGGCTGCCCTGCCTCTTGAGTTCCTTGCGGACTTTTCGCTTGCATACCATCAAGTATGTGATCGGAAACGCGCATCCGATACCGATGGTACCGACTACCTCAAGAATCATTGAAACATCTCCGTGTAAATGTTTTGAAATTATGCGATGAATACAATATATTTACCGATTATAGTGCTGTAAATCAAGATAGTCTCCCTTTTGTCGCGCATTATATAAAACATATAACGCGCAATGTTTCACACAACGCGGTGTTCCGAAGCCTTTTGGCCTTTTCCGCGACCGTACCGACTCGGTCGAAAATTCAGTATATTGGATTAAATCGAGCTGAAGGATCCGCAGGATGGAAGTAAAGGATTACTACAAGGCGCTTGGCGTCGAACGGACCGCGAGCAAGGATGAGCTGAAGAAGCAGTACAGAAAGCTCGCCCGCCAATATCACCCCGACGTCAACACGACCGACAAGAACACCGCCGCCAGGTTCCGGGAAATCACGGAAGCGTATGAAGTCCTGACCGACGATGAAAAAAGGAAAAAATACGACGATTTCGGCGCCGATTGGGAACAGCACCAGCACGCTGGGCAGGCGGATAATTTCGACTGGTCCAAATACGCCTCCCGCGGGGGCGGCCAGGAAAGCGCTTCCGGGGCTTCCGGCGCGAACTGGGAGGATCTTTTCGGGGGCGATTCCGACCAGTCGGATTTTTTCTCAAGGCTTTTCGGGCGCGACTTCCGGGGCAGGGGAGGCGCAGGGTTTGCGCGCAAAGGGCAGGACATGAGCGCCGAACTCCCCATAAGCCTGGAGGAAGCCTATGAGGGCGGCGCTAGGATTCTTTCGATCGGCGACAAGAAAATCAGGCTCACCCTCAAGCCGGGAATCTGGGACAGGCAGAAGATCAAGATCGCGGGGAAAGGCGGCCCCGGCCCCAAGGGCGGCGAAAACGGGGATCTTTTCATCACCTTCATCATTAAGCCGCATCCCGATTACAGGCTCGAGGGAACCGATCTCTTCAAGGATATTCCCCTGAGCGTCTATGCAGCGATGTTGGGCTCCACGCTGAAAGTAAAAACGATTTCGGGGAGTTTTGAACTTAAAATACCGCCCGGCACAAAGAATGGAACGGTTTTCAGGCTCAAGGGGAAGGGATTCCCCGTCTACGGGAAGCCCGGGAATCAAGGCAATCTTTTCCTCAAGGTGACGCTCCAGCTGCCCGAAAACATCACGTCCCAGGAAAAGAAGCTCTGGCGAGAGCTTGCCGCGCTGAGGAACGAAAAAGTCCGGGGAGAGCAGGAATGAAGCGACAATCCATGATAGCGCTCAGCGAGGTGTGCGATTTCTATCACGTCGACGTGGAACTCATCCGCGACTTTTCCGAATTCGGCCTCTACCCCCTGGTCGTCGTCGACGGGAAGGCAGAGATCGAGGCGAAGTATCTGGAGAAGCTGGATGAGGTCATCAGTCTGCATCGCGCTCTCGGGATCAACAAGGAAGGCATCGACGTCATCCTCGAATTGAGGGAGCGGATTTCAGGGCTGCAGGACGAAGTCGAATCGCTGCGATACGAGATAGACAGGCTGAAGGGCCATGTCAGGGACATGGAGCCCGAGACGCTGAAACTTCAGGGTCTCCTGATCGAGATTACCGACTGACAGATGTTCTGCGGTTCTTGAACGCCGCCATCCGCGCCCGTTCCATGATGAATGCCGCTCTGCTCAAGCCTTTCCTCGATTGTTTGAGACGGGCGTCCGTCAGGGTGTCGCCGGCCAAGCCGCCGTAGGCTTCCCTTTCCACCGCTTCCGCGATGAAAGCGGCTTGGCCGGCGCTGCCGGGGCAGGAAGCGGCGAGGCGCCGCGCGTACTCCCGAGGCGTTTCGCAGCGCGAGCGAGGGAGGCCCGCCGCCCTGCCTACCGCGATCAGTCGGGCATAGGCCGCCAGAGCCGGGCTGAATCCGCGGCGGCGGCGGGCATTCTCGACCGTCCGGGCGAAGACATCGGCCAGCCTCGACAGAGCCGCTGCCAGAACTCCCCAGGCAGCCTTCAGCCAGTCAGAAAGCGATCTGCCTTTGCGGTCATCCGCCGGTTTCTTCGTGCGCGAGGCGAGGAAGCGGAAGAGAGCGACCATGAGATAGCCGAAGAGTATGAGGAAGAAAATTCCCGCGATGCCGAGTAAAACCCACATCAGAATGACGGAAAAAGGCGATGAACCATTGGTCTCGGCCGGCGGGGCATTGAGCATCTGGCCGCCGCCATCGGGCTGGGCGGCGAACCTGGGCGGCCTTGCGCGGAAAAGCCAGGTGAGGATATTTGCCAACAGCTGGAGCAGCGAAAGCGAAGCGCTCTTCAGCGAATCGGCGGCCCGCCGCGCCGGCTCCGTGAGCGCGGGCAGGGCGAGGAGGACGGCGGTTGCCGCGAGGACGAAAACCGCTGTCGCCGAGATCACCATGGTGCGGCGCGCTGCGGGCATGAGGCCGCCGCGTTGGGAGCTCTCGCTCCTGACCAGGCCGAGCGCCAGTATCCCGAAGATGAAGTAGGGTATGACGAGACGCCCCGGAAGGGGAGCGTCCACCTGCAGGACGGCAACAATGCAGAAAGCGGCCAGGAAGAGGGCTATGCCCTCGTCAAAGCGGTTGGCGTAGAATTCGTGGTTGGTTTTCTTCGCCTCGAGCCACATAGCTCTCAGCCAGAAGGCGGCGCCCACGATCAGTATGGAGATGATAGAGATAGCCTCCCCGTTGCTCCGGGGCGTCAAAACCGCGTTGAGCGCCATGGCTCCATAGGAAGCGTACAACGCCGTGAAGAAGGCCGAGAAAGCGACAAGCTCGATGAACGCGAAGAACACGACGCGCATTCCCTTCCGCCTCAGCACCCGGCTGAGCGCGAGCGAAAAGAAAAATCCGAGCGAGGCAGCGGCGAAGGGGAAGGATTTTCCGAAAGCGAAAAATATATAGTAGCCGAGGAGATGGAGCTTCATGAGCTCCATGGCGGCGAGAAAAACGAGGGAGACTTTCATGGGGTCTCCTCCGTTCGGGCGTGCAGGGCGCTGAAAGTCGTGAAGCGGTAGGCGCCTTCCTCTCCGCTCGCGAAATCCTCGGCGAAAACGAACATCACCTTGTCCCGGCGCGTCGCGGGAAGGGAATAAAATTTCTTGATCGTTTCGCCGGGCTTGCGCGCTATCACGACGAAGCCCGCACCCTGGTGGCTCACTCCCTCGAGGAGGGGAAGCATGGCCTGGCCATGCTCGATGAAGCAGCGCGCCAAGAGCTCGAGGGCCATGCCCAGGTGCTCGGGACCCCGCCCCAGGGGCAGGATGGCGGGAAAACCCTGCACCCGTCTGTCGGTGGCGAGGGCGAAGGAAGCTCCCCGCTCCGCGAAGCGCGCGAGAAGGGAAGCGGTCATCTCCAGCGCCGATTCAAAGCCCGGGTTGTCCTCGGCGCGCCTGAAGCCTTCCCCGTCCACGAGAAAGAATATCTTCTGATGCGTTGTCGGCTCGAAAATCTTTTCCTGAAGCACGCCGAGGCGGGCGCTTGCTTTCCAGTGGATGTTCCGCGCGGGCTTGTTGCCCGAATATTCCCGCGTGCCCTCATACCAGGCCGGATCCTCGATGATGCCCTTCGAAGGGTGGATGCCGAAATAGTCCCGGAAAGGCAGATCGAGGTCGCCCAACGCGATGAGACGCGGATAGACGACGATGTCGCGCTTGAAGGGAAGGACTTTTTCCCTCCTGCAGAGATCAAGGATATCGCTCGCTCCGAGGGTGGCGGGACCCAGGGTAAAGACACCCCTTCGCCCGGCCGTGAAGCTCCATGAGCCCGAAATTTGCCCGAAAGGAAGAAGGCCGCTTTCTCCTTCGATTCCTTCGGAGCCCTCGATGCCCTCCGTCATCGCGACGGGAGTCAGGGCTTCCGGCCGTTTAAGTGAAAGGTGCATCCAGACCGGCAAGGCTTTCCTGTTGTGGATTTCGGCGCCCAGCGAAAACCGATCGCCGCAGAAAAGGCGGTCATCCGAGCAGGAGAGCTCCACCTCGAGACGGGCGAGGCTGAACCTTCCCCAGAGCCGCATCGCCAGCATCAGAACAAAGGCCGTCGCGGCGAAGGTTGCGAGCATTATGGATGAAGCCGCGGCGGCTATGAAGGCGATGAAACCAAGCAATGCCAGGGATATGGTTATGACAAAATAGCTTGAGACGCTGTACGAGCCCCTGGGTGCCTTCAGTTTTGTATCCATCTCAGACCGGCGAGGGCACGGCCACCTTATCGAGGATTTCCTCGATCACCGCGCTGGCTGAGGCTCCTTTGGCTCTCTCCTCGTGGCGGAGGATGATCCTGTGCGTCAGCACGGGGCCGACCAGCTCCTTCACATCGTCGGGGAGGACATAGTCGCGCCCCCGCACGGCGGCGAGGGCCTGGGCCGAGCGTATGAGGCCGAGGGAGCCTCGGGGGCTCGCGCCGTAGCGCACCTTGGGATGGCTTCGGGTAGCCGCCACGAGGTCGGCTATATATTCGCGCACAGCGGCGGCGACCCTGACACTTCCCCTGCTCTTCTGTAGCTCGACGATGCGCTCGGGGCTGGAAACGGCTTCCAGGCCGACGAGGGGATCGTCCTGGGTGAAGCGATCGAGTATGGCCAGCTCCTCTTCCTTGTTCGGATAGCCGATGTCGATCTTCATCAGGAAGCGGTCGAGCTGGGCTTCGGGCAGAGGAAAGGTACCATCCATCTCAATGGGGTTCTGGGTCGCGATCACGAAGAAAGGCTTGGGCAGGTCCAGGGTCGTCCCGTCGACGGTCACCTGGAATTCGCCCATGCTCTCAAGGAGACTAGCCTGGGTGCGGGGAATCGTCCTGTTAATCTCGTCGGCCAGGAGGATGTTTGACATCACAGGGCCGGGATGGAAGACGAAATCGCCCGATTTCTGGTTGTAGATGGAGAAACCCGTGACATCGGAAGGCAGGAGGTCGGGCGTGAACTGGATGCGCCTGAATATTCCGCCGATGCTCCGGGCCAAGGCTTTGGCCATCACCGTCTTTCCAAGCCCGGGAACGTCTTCCAGGAGGACATGGCCTTCGGCGAGGAGGGCTACTGTCATCAGTTCCAGGACGCGTTTCTTTCCCACGATGACGCGGGCCGTGTTTTCTATTATCGATGCGCTTTCGTTGACTGTGGGCATAGGGCGACTATATCACGGGCCGGCTGGCCTGTTCAGGGGGAAGCCATCCATTCCAGGACGAGGCTGACGGTCTCTGCCGCATGCTCATCGAAGGGGAAGACGTGCGGCGCCCCCGCGATAACCCGAGAATCGAAGGAGGCGGCGAGGGGCGCCGCTCGCCGCAGGTAGTCGATCACCCCGACCGGCACGGAAGAATCATTTTCACCCGCTATCACCAGGATGCGCGACCTGCAATAGCGGACATTATTGCGGCATAGGCGCCTCAGTCGCATGAGCTCGGCCGCCGGTCCCACCATAACATCAGCCCAGTATTCTGCGTAGAGCGCATTCCTCACCGGGTTCGCGCTGTCGAAGGCCGAAGGCATTCGCTTGCCGGCGATCACGGCTTTGAAAGGAGCGATGAGAGGAGTGAGCCAGATATATCGAATCGAGAGTTCGAATACCGGCGCGAGGAGGATGAGCCGCGGAAGCCCGAAACTCACCGCGATGGAAGAAGCGAGGAGGCCGCCCATCGAATGGCCGCCTACATGGACGATTTCATATTCAGCGCGGAGCTCGAGATAGGCATCGTAGGCGCGGCGCGCCCAATCTTCCGCCCCGGTGAGGAGGAAGTCGCGCCTGCATGTGCCATGGCCGGGCAACCGCGGCACGCTTACCGCGTAGCCGGCTCCAGCCAGTCCATTCGCCAGCGGTTCGAGCTCGCCCGGGTAGCCCATAAAGCCATGGAGGAGAAGAACGGCTTCGCGTGCTCCCGCCGGATCCATCCTGATGGGCAGCGCCCCGGGCAGTGGAATCCGCCATGCCTCAACCGCCTCGGGCTTGAGCAGGGCGGAAAGCCGTTTCGATGGCGATGAGCCGAAGCGATTTGCGTTCATTGCTTCTCCTCCTATCGATAGGATTCTATACTGGCAGCGGCCCAGCTTCCAGAGCATCCTCAAAAATTCAATCTGTCATCTATAATCACCACCGTGCGTGCGAAGACGAACTCTCGGGCCAGGTCAAGCTGATGTTCCAGCCCGGCGAGGAAACCCTTTCGGGCGCGAAGACGATGATCGAGGCGGGCGTGCTGGAAAACCCGAAGGTCGACGCCGCCATGATGATCCATTCGGCCGCGGGCTTCCCTATACCGGCGGGCACCTTCCTCGTGGGGGGAGAGAGCCTCAGGCCTGCGTCGGGGGACTGCTTCAGGATAGATATCGAGGGCAAGGGCTGCCATGGCGCCATGCCGAACCTCGGGGTGGATCCCTTGAATGTGGCCGCCCACATTCACCTCGGTCTTCAGGCCATCAATTCCCGCGAGGCTCAGCCTGGCGAGGTCGTCATCGTCACGGTGGGCCAGATACATGGGGGCAACGCGCCCAACGTCATCCCCGAGACAGCCTACATGGAAGGTACAATCAGGACAAGAGCGGAAGGCTCGAGGAAGTTCGCCATGGAACGGCTTGTGAGCATTGCGGAAACCATCGGCGCGGCCTTCAGGGCCAAGGTCCACGCGTATTACCCCCGATGATCGTCGGAGGCTATGCCACAGTGACGATCGGCTCGGTTATCTTCGCCGGTATCATTATAAAGTTTCTTTAAGATTGTCTCTTTCGCAATCGCGGATGTTCGACCCCTCCCTGTCGAGCCCGATCGGCTCTGGCGGGGAGGAGGTCGCCGTGGCAATAATGGCCAGGATGCCCAGCAGGACCAAGGAGAGCGATATGACGAACTGGTTTTGAACAGTTAGTAGCGCCATTTTCTACGATTTTTGAAATGTAATACCTTTACAGGGAATGAAATAAGCACTACTGAATGTGCTAAAATACAGCAATATTGTAGTACCACAAAATATAAATAATGCTTTACAAATAAGTATTATAGGTTTAGTAT
>JBAQLW010000125.1:0-1684 GCA_049302175.1 Rectinemataceae bacterium | reverse complement strand
CGACAGAATGCTCAACCAGCTTCGCCTCGCGGGCAAGTTTGAAGCTTGCTCAGGCATAATCGTCGGCTCCTGGACGCGCTGCGAACCCCAGGGCGGCAAGCCCTCGCTCACGATCGACGAGATCTTCGGAGATCTCGTCATCCCCTGCGGCAAACCCATCCTGTCGGGCCTCGAGGCTGGACACGGAAGCCCAGCTCTTTCCCTGGCTCTAGGCGTCCGCTACAGTATGGACGTCGGAACCTTGAGCGTCGATATGCTCGAATCCCCCTATGCCGACTGATCGCAGGCTTCGACAAAAGTCCTGAAGAGCGGTATGAATTCGGGAAACCTCGCCGTGAGCGCCTCAGGATGGAATTGGACTCCAAGTATGAATCGTGAGCCATCAGTGGATTCGAAACCTTCCAAAACATCATCGGCTGCTGCGGCTGTGGCTCTCAAGCCAGGAGCCAGGACTTTTACGGCCTGGTGATGGAAGCTGTTCACCCTCAACCTCGTCTTCCCGAAAACCTCGTGCAGCAGAGAATCTTCTTCCACCTCGATATGGTGGTAGAGTCTGTCCATCGGGAAGTCTTTAGGGTAATGGGGCAAGGTTGGCTTAGCTTCCAGCCTGGCCTGGCCGAGATCCTGGACAAGGCTGCCGCCCATCGCGACATTGATCAGTTGGTGCCCCCTGCAGATGCCGAAAATCGGGATCCCCGCCTTGGATGCTTCAGCAAAAAGGGCGAGCTCCCAGGCGTCGCGTTCGGCGTCTATCACCCCAAGACCCAGGGCCGGCTCTTCGTTGTAGAAGGCCGGGTCAATGTCCTTTCCGCCCGAGAGAAGAAGGCCGTCCATGGCTTTTATATAGGCGGCGGCCATTGCCGTTTCCGTGCAGACGGGAATGGGGCAGGGCAGGCCGCCGCCCCGCAGGACGGAAGCAATGTAGTTGTTGTTGACGGCGCTGTAGTCGGATCGCGCCTGCGGATCGTAGAAAGAGCTTATTCCGATGCGGGGTTTCATGGTATAGAATATCCACCATGAGTATCTCAGAATTCAACCCCTACGCCGAAGTACGTGGTTCCTCGCTCTATTTCGACGGCGTCGACGCGACAGCGTTGGCAGCCGAATACGGAACGCCTCTCTATGTCGTTTCCGAATCCATGGTGAGGGAACGCTGCGGTCTCCTACGCTCGGCTTTTCTGGAAAAATATCCCGACACCGGCGCCGTCTACGCATCCAAGGCTTTTCAGACCCTCGACATGTGCAGGATCGTCGCCTCCGAAGGTTTGGGCATCGATGTCGTCTCCGGCGGCGAACTTTACGCTGCCCTGAAGGCCGGCGTCTCCCCCGCGAACATCATCTTCCATGGCAACGCCAAATCGGCGGACGAACTCGACTATGCCGTCAGGAGCGAAGTTGGGCGCATCGTCTCCGACAACCTCTTCGAGATACGCGAACTCTCGCGCCTCGCCGCCCTCCACAACAAAACCGTGCGCGTTCTCTATCGCATAACGCCGGGCGTCGACAGCCACACTCATCGCTTCATCTCCACAGGAAGCCTGGACTCGAAATTCGGCATCCCCCTCGACCCATCGGTGCGCGACCTCTATATGCGCGCCGTCCTCGACGCTCCACATATCGACTTCCGCGGCTTCCACTTCCACATAGGCTCGCAGCTCACCGACAATTTCTCCCACCTCGCCGC
>JBAQLW010000124.1:0-10106 GCA_049302175.1 Rectinemataceae bacterium | reverse complement strand
AATCCTGGACAGCCCCTTTTTATTGGCCGATGGTCGGTTCCGCGGCTGCCTGTTCTTCTCGTTCCCCGCGCGGGTCTTCTATCGCGATTCCCTCAAGGCTCTCAGGTCCGAGACGAGGGCGTAGAGGCTGGTTCTCAGCGCGATGATGTCGGCCTTCATGGAATGGTCGCCAAGCATGAGTTCGGTTTCCATCGTGCGGCAGGCGGCTTTAAGCCCCAGCTTGCGGCTCAGCGCCAGGTATTTGAGGCGGGAGAGGACGCAGAGGTCCAGGGGCGTGTAGACGCGTCTACCGAACACATCCTTGCGAGGCGCGAGGAAGGGAACTTCCTTCTCCCAGAATCGCAGGGTGGAAGCCGGGAGATCGAGCATCGTCTCAACTTCGCCGGTGCTGTAGCCTTTCATGATTTCTTGCGCGAGTTCCAGTCTTTGCGCGATGCCTTGAGGTCGAGCCCCACAGGTATGGTGTCGAGCTGGAACTCCTCCCTTACCTTATTCTTGAGGAAAGAAAGGTAGGAATCGGGCACGAGATCGGGCCGCGTCACGAAAAAGCAGAATTTCTGCGGATTCTGGCTCGTCTGCACCGCGTAGCGGAGTTTGAATTTCGTGCGCAGGCCTATGGGAGGCGGCGTCGTCTCAATCCACTCCCCGACAGCCTTGTTGAGCTTGGAAGTCTCGACGCGCTTCGTGAGCCTGGCGTACATCGAAATGACGCCGTTCATCAGCTTGTCGAGCCCCGTGCCTTCCTTGGCTGAAATGGCGACTACAGGGGCATAGGCCATCTGTCCGAAGAAATAGCGGAGCTTATCCTTCGAAGCCTCGAAACTGTTCTTTATGTCGGGCATCAGGTCCCACTTGTTGAGGACGAAGATGACACCCCTTCCCTCGTCCACCGCGAAGGCGGCGATTTTCTTGTCCTGCTCGGTGAGGCCTTCCTTGGCGTCGATCATGAGGAGGATGATATCGGCGCGCGTTACGACGGATATGGAACGGGTGACGGAGTAGTACTCGACATTGTCTGTCACCTTTTTCTTGCGCCTGATGCCAGCCGTGTCGAGGACGATAATTCCCCTCCCCTTCCAGGTAAAACGGCCCTCTACGATATCCCGGGTCGTTCCCGGCACATCGCTCACGATGCTCTTTTCCTCGCCGAGAAGGAGGTTGAGGAGGCTGGATTTGCCTGTATTGGGTTTTCCCATTATGGCGATGCGGATATCGGCGCGCTCGACATCGACAGCCCTCACGCCCGAAAAATCCAGACGGGCGCGGATAGCCTCTATGAGGTCGTCGATATTGCGGTTGTGTTCGGCGGAAATAAAGAGGACATCGGGAAAACCCCATCGGAGGTGGGACCATACGAGGGCATCCCGCTCCGCGCTGTCGGCCTTGTTGACGACGAGGATGAGCTGCTTCGACAGAGGCCGCAGGAGTTCGGCGAACTCCTCATCCTCGGGGGTTATCTCCGTGGCGTCGACGATGAACAGGATAAGGTCAGCCCTCGCCAGAAGGGACATCGTTCTCGCGACGACGAGATCATCCAGGCCTTCGCGTTCGAGCTTGAAGCCCCCCGTATCGGCGAGCCGGCATCGCAGGTCGGTGTCGGGGATGAGATACTCCTCCTCGATGGGGTCGCGCGTCACGCCCGGGGTAGGATCGGTGATGGAGCGCCGCTTGTGGAGGAGGCGGTTGAAGAGCGTTGACTTCCCGACATTGGGTCTGCCGACGAGGGCGACAAGAGGAAGGTTCTCGTAACGGACGAGTTTCTCGGTTTCCTCGATGATGGCGGCATCTTCCCCGCTCATTTCCGGATCCTTTTCCAGGTCCTTTTTCGTATTTTTTTTCATATTCATCCTATGCCTTGAATCGGTCGGCGATAAAAGCTGTCACTTGGGCGGAGCTTGTCATCCTCATGATGGATGCCGCCATCTCCTCCATATCGCCTAGCGTATGCGACATGAGGAAAGTTTTTACGGCTGGAATCGACATCGCCGACATCGATAGTTCACGCAGCCCCATACCGACGAGGAGGGCGGCGGCGGATGGATCGGCCGCCATCTCCCCGCAGAGGCTCACGGCGATGCCGGCTTCGCCTGCTGCGTCGATGGTGACCTTTATGAGGCGCAGCACGGCTGGATTGTACGGATTGTGGAGATAGGCGACCTTTTCGTTTCCGCGGTCCACGGCCATCGTGTATTGGGTGAGGTCGTTCGTCCCGATGGAGAAGAAGTCGGCGCTTTTTGAAAGCAGGTCGGCGCAGAGAGCCGCCGAAGGCACTTCTATCATGATGCCAGCCTGGATCTTGTCGGGAACTTCGAAACCGCGGGCCTTGCATTCCTCTTGGGATTCCTCGAGTATCTTCCTGGCTTCGATGAGTTCTTCCAGTGTGCTGATCATGGGAAACATGATGCGCACGTCGCCGAAGACGGCAGCCCTGAGGATAGCCCTCAGCTGCGTCCTGAAAATCTCTGTCTTGGAAAGGCAGAACCGGATAGCCCTCCATCCGAGGAGAGGATTTTTTTCATCCTGGGCGCCCAGTTCGGGAAGGACCTTGTCGCCGCCGATATCGAGGGTCCTGATGGTGACAGGCTTGCCTCCCATACCTTCAGCAACCTTCCTGTAGGCTTTGAACTGAGCTTCCTCGCCGGGCACATGTCCACCGAGGAAAAGGAATTCCGAACGGAAGAGGCCAATGCCGTCGGCGTTGTTCTCGATGACAGTCTCTACTTCTTCGGGCACTTCGATGTTCGCCTTGAGAAGGATGCGAGTACCGTCCTTCGTGGCGGCGGGGATATTTCTTATTCCAGCGAATGCTCTTTCTTTCTGCAGCCTGAGGCTTCTAGCGGCTTTTTCCATCTTCAGCGCGCCTTCATCCGGATCCACGAGGACGAGGCCCCTGTCCCCGTCGACGATAAGGGGAATTCCGCTTTTGAGGTCGGCCATGAACGGACCAATGCCGAGCACCGCGGGAATCTCAAAAGCGCGGGCCAGAATCGCGGCGTGGCTCGTCCTTCCTCCGGCTTCCGTGGCGATACCCTTGATCCTGCTCCGTGCCATCCCCACCATGTCCGAGGGCAGGAGATCTCTCGCCACGACGATGACGTCCCTATCGATATCAGCCAGGCTCAGCCTTTCGCGATGCAGAAGGTGGCCAAGAATTCGCCTCATCACGTCGTGGACGTCGGAAACGCGTTCCTGGATGTAGGGATCCTGGGATGAGGAGAGCTGGTCTATCATCTCCTGCTCGATGGAGAATATGACATCTTCGGCATTGAGGAGGGAAAGGCCCAGATTGTTCCTCACGTTCGCCGCGACCTCAGGATCGTCGAGCATCATGAGATGGGCATCGAAGATCGCCGCCTGCTCCTCGCCCGCTTCCCTGCGCGCCTTGGAGCGAAGGGCTCGCACCTCTTCCTTGGCCTGTTCGACAGCCTCGTAAAACCGCTCAAATTCGGATTCGATGTCTTCGCTTGATATTGAATACGAGGGTATGGAGGCATTGTAGTCGTCGTAAAAAATAAAGACAGGCGCAAAGGCCGTTCCCGGCGATGCTGCTATGCCACGCAATTCTCTCATATGGAGAGACTGTAGCAGATATTCATCGTATCGTCAAATAAGCGAAGGCAGGAGGTGGCGTTTTACTTGAGGACGTTGGCGGGATTCATGGCTTTTCCGTTCTTGTAAACGCTGAAATGGACGTGGGGTCCCGTGCTGTAGCCCGTATTGCCCGACAGCCCGATCTTGCCGCCGCGAGCGAGGTACTGCCCCTGCTGTACCGATATGGAGGACATGTGTGCGTAGAGTGATTTCCAACCGCCCGGGTGACGCAGCATGACATACTTGCCCATGATGGGTGAATAACCGGTTTCCTCCACGCTGCCTTCCATCCCGGCTCCTATCCTGGTGCCCATCGGAACGCCGATATCGAGGCCATTGTGGAATGTCTTCCTGCCGGAGAAGGGATCCCTGCGCCAGGAGAACCATGAAGTGACGACGCCGCGCACCGGCCAGTAAAAGAGATCGCCCGAGATCTCCCTCAGGACGGCGGTCGGCAATTTCGCGTCGGGCAGGAAAATGGGTTTTCCTCCATCCAGTTCGGCGCTGAGAAGGCTGTTGACCTCGATGAGTCTGTCCTCAGAGATCTCGTACTTCTTCGCGATGGATTCGGCCGTGTCGCCAGCCTTGGCCGAATAGATGATGCCTGACATGCAAGGTATTTTAAGCAACTGGCCAGGGCGAAGTGATCTCGCCGACTGAATGCTGTTCGCGCTGAGGATGGTGTCGACGGTTACATCAAAGGATTCGGCTATCCCCGAGACGGTGTTGCCTTTCTTGACTTCGTAGACGGTATAGAAAAGCCCCGGATCCTCGCCTTCGCGTTCGGCGAGTCCTCCTTCCAGTTCGGCGGAAAGGTTGGGTACGCTGCCGATGGCAAAATCTGGTCCTGGCATGGGTCTGAAACTCGACCCCAGAAGAGCCATAAGGCAGATTACGGTGAAAATAGTGCGCTTCAGCGAAGAGCCGCTCACGAGGAGCAGCAACATCTCTCTGTGCGTATGCCCGAACCGTTTCCTCACCGATCGCTCCCGCCAGATAGGATTTCTCGTATTATAGCGGTGGCGGAAGCGGCTGGCAACAGTTATTTTCACCTTGTTTTCCGGCCTCCTTGGCAATATGCTTTTGCTATGAGAAGAAAGGAGTATTTGTTCGCGACGCTTCTGTCAATTTTTATCGCCGGCAGCATATGGGCCTTTGATATACCGGTTTCCGATCTTTCGATGACATCGGAAACAGCCGCGAGCCCAGGCCAAGCCCTCGTCACCGTTTTCACAAAGCCTACCGATGCACGGTTCTTGATCGACAGGGGTTCGCTCCTCTCCTCTGGGTGGAAGGGAAGTCTTGCACCGGGAACCCACACCATCTCGGTGAGCGCGAACGACCATTATCCCGCCCAGTTCGCCTTCAACGTACAGCAGAACACGAAATACACCATCACCGTGACCCTCGAACCTCATACGGGATTTCTGGCGATGACGATTTCCCCCGCCGACGCGAGCGTGTACGTGGATGGGACCAAGATAGAAGGGCCTATCGTCGAGATACCTGTAGGTCGCTACTCGGTATCGGTCAGGAAGTTCGGCTATAACGAAGCGAGAGTTCCCATCACCATCCTCTGGCAGCGGACCTCGACCCTGAATATCGCGCTCTCGCTCTCGGTCTTCGAGATAAGCGCCTTTCACCTGAGCCCCCGAGCCTTCAACCCTTCCAACAAGGGAGTCTACAATAGGGCCGCCCTTTCATTTTCGGTGACCGCGCCGGGCTTCGGCCAGGTGGAGATCCTGAATGCCGCCGGCCTTGTGATGCGCAGGGATGAGTTGCCTGTTTTCCGGACCTGGTCGCAGCGCTACCTCTGGCGAGGAACAGACGAGGATGGAAGAACGCTTCCCGACGGCGAATACGAAGTGAAGGTTTCGATCTGGCCGCTTTTCCTCGATGAAGAATCCTCGCCTTTCGAAACAAAGCCGGGGAATGCGCCTTCGGATCAGGCACCGGATTCGGCATTCTCCATGTCGGCCAAAGTCCTCCTCGATTCATCGCGGAACATCATGGCCTCGGGCGTATCGGCAGCCCGACCTGGTCTTCTCTATTTTGCCGATCCCAAGGTGAGGGAACTCCTGCCCGGCAGCGCCGAACTGATCGGCGGCTATCCCGGCAGCGCTTCGCTCTCTCTGGGATTCAGGATCGGCGAATCGGCCATGCTGTCGGCCGAGGGTGTCTGGGACATAGGATTCGGAGGCGGCGTCGCGGGGAGCGTGCTCCAGACCGTTGCCAGTTTCGGCGGGATCGACATCGCCCTCCTGGGACGTGTGTCCTGGACAAGCGCCGCAGCTTCTTCCTACCCGGGCTCGGCATCGGAAGCTGAGATTAGCCTGCCGGCTGCCTTCGATGCCGGTTCACTGCGCCTGGGCCTCGCTCCGGGCTTTGTGTACGACATGAAGGAAGAAGGGATGGCGGGTCGCTTGAGCGCAGGACTCTGGTACGAAAGCCAGGGATTGAACGTCGGATTCTCGGCCTTGCAGGATTTTGGAAATGCTGTACCTATGAGCTCGGCCAATCCTCTCTATTTTGCGGCCGAGGCGAGAACCCTCTTTGAAAAGCACCCGTTCACCCTGCTCCTGCGAATCTCCGGAGCCCTGAAACCTGAACTGTCGTACGCAGCGGCAGGCCTGGGCTTCGGCCTGGCCTGGTGATTGACCAGGGGAGGGTGAATCATCGTAGAGTAAGCCCAATGTTGACCGTACAAGAAAAACCGGGCAGGGTGGGGCTCTTTGTCTGCAAGAGCTACGACTCAGGACAACTCGACGAAAACGTGGAATCCGCCGCCGATCACGCGGGCTTTCCCGATATACAGGGTAAGCGAATACTCGTCAAACCCAACCTCCTCAAAGCCGCGATGCCTGAGAGCGCCGTGACGACACATCCCGAGTTCGTCGCCGCCGTGCTGCGTTTCCTGTGGAAACGCGGCGCTTCGCGCATTTCCGTGGGCGATTCTCCTGGCTACCAGAACGCGCTCTCGGCAGCCAGGGCGGCTGGCATCTACGATGCAGTGATCCGCAGCGGCGCCGAATGGGTCGATTTCCTGCCGGGCAGACAAAGGCCGGCGCCTGGAGCCAAGCTCGTCAAAAGCTTCGCTCTCGCCTCTGTCCTTGATGAATGCGATCTCGTCGTCAATCTGCCCAAACTGAAAACGCACCGGCTCATGAATTACACGGGAGCCATCAAGAACCTGTTCGGCCTTGTCCCCGGCCTGGGGAAAAGCGGAATGCATCTCCGTTTTCCCGACAAGGTCAAATTCGGCACTATGCTCGTCGACCTTGGTCTTTCAATTACGAATTGCTTCACCTTCATGGACGGGATAATCGCGATGGAAGGCGAAGGCCCCGGCGACGGCCATCCCTACAACCTTGGCCTCCTCCTCGCTTCCTCAGACACGGCTGCCCTGGATTGGACGGCAGCCCAATGCATCGGCTACGATCCGGCGCGGATTTCCTACCTCGTCGATGCCCTCGCTCGGGGAGGGAGGGATCCAGCCGTGCCGGATATTCAGGTTGGACCATGCAGGGTTTCCGAAGTCGCGGCAAAGGATTTCGCCCTTCTCCCCTACGGAAAATCCACATCGACGGCGATCGCCGCCATTCCCGCCTTCGCCCGGCCACTCATGGCCAGGCTCGTCGCCGACAGGCCTATCTTCCATCCGGACAAATGCGAAGGCTGTTCGGCCTGCCTGAAAATTTGCCCGGCAAAGGCCCTCGCGCTGGGCAGGAACGCAAGGGGCGAATTTCAGATCCGAATCGACGACACAGCCTGCATCACTTGCTTCTGCTGCCACGAGATATGTCCCGCCCACGCGATCTCGATCGGCAGGGTTTTCTCGCGCAGGGCGAGGGAGAAAAAACTGCCATGAGTCAGATGGACTGGAGCGCTTCTCTGGATTTCGGGTCAGGAGACAGCTACCGAAAACTGCCGATTCCAGCCCCGAAACATCGAGGGGACAGGCTTCTCATCGATTCGGAAAATCTTGCCGAGCTTTCAAGGACGGCATTTTCCGAAATCGCCTTCAAGTATCCGCTTGGACACCTGGAACTTCTGGCCGCGATACTGACCGATGAAGCCGCGACGGGGAAGGAGAAATTCGTAGCGGAAACCCTCATCAGGAACGCGGCGATCGCCGCGGAGGGAGTTCTGCCAATGTGCCAAGACACGGGTACAGCCCTTGTTTACGGATGGAAAGGCGCTGATCTGACCACAAGTCCTGACGCGGATGATGCGGCGGCCCTGGCGAAGGGCGTTTCCGATGCGTATCGGGAGAAGTTCCTGAGAAAATCCCAGATAGGACCGGAATCCGTCCTCGATGAAAAAAACACGAGGGACAACCTTCCCGCCCTCATCGACCTGCGGGCAGTGTCGGGAGCCCAGTACAGATTTCTCTTCGCCGCCAAGGGCGGGGGATCGACAAGCCGGACGAGCCTGACCATGGAAAGCCCTGCCATGCTGCGACAGGAAACCCTCGAAACCCTTCTCGCGACAAGGATAAAGAGCCTTGGGGCATCGGGCTGCCCACCCTACACTATCGCCGTCGTTCTGGGAGGGGCGACTCCATCGCAGACAATGTACACCCTTGAGCTCGCAGCCTGGGGACTCCTCGACAAGCTTCCCGCCAGAGCGGGCGCCGATGGCTCTCCCTTGCGGAGCGTCGAATGGGAAGAGAGGGCTGCCAGGATCGCGGCTGAAACAGGCATCGGCGCCCAGTGGGGAGGAGCCCACCTCGCCCTCGAGACGCGTTTCATACGACTCTCCCGCCATGCGGCCACCCTTCCCCTCGCTGTCGGCGTCTCATGCTCGGCCCACAGGAAGGCTCGAGCCGTCGTGGATGAAGGCGGTTGGCGCATCGAAAAGATGGAGGAGGATCCCGGACGCTTCCTCCCCGCTTCCCGCGCCCTTCTACCCGATGCGGTTGAGATTGACCTCGACGCCCCGAAGGCGGAGTGGCTCTATACTCTCAGAAACCTTCCGGCGGGGACGGGGGTCTCCCTCTCGGGCACAGTCACCGTAGCCCGCGACCTCGCCCACGCGAGGATAGCCGCCGCGCTCAGGGACGGCAAGGAGATCCCCGACTATTTCCGCGACCACCCCATATTCTACGCGGGACCGACCGATCCCGCGCCGGATGCCATTTCGGGCTCCTTCGGCCCTACCACAGCCTCGCGCATGGATTCCTACCTCGAACCCTTCATGGAAAAAAACGCTTCCCTCGTCACCATAGCCAAGGGCGCGAGAGGAAAGGAAGCAGCAGCCGCGATAGCTTCGGCGGGAGGCGTCTATCTCGCATGCATAGGTGGGGCGGCGGCAATCACGGCCAGGGAAAACGTCATCGGAAGCACAATCATCGACCATGCCGATCTGGGTATGGAAGCCGTTCGTTCCGTCAGGCTGAAAGGCCTTCCCGCCCTCGTGATCATTGACGCGAATGGCAGGAACTTCTATTCTTGATCTGATATGACAGCCTCCGAGAAGGTCGGCCGCGCAGGGCTCAAATTCGGTTCCGCCTATTTTTTCTTCTTCGCGATCTATGGCATAGCCTCTCCCTATCTGCCCATCATTTTGAGGAAGATTGGATACAGCCCCGTCTATGTCGGCATCCTTTTAGGGCTGTTCGAACTCATCGGCATTGCCGGTCCCATCATCCTCGCCAGGAAGGCCGACGCCATCGGACGGTTCAATCCTTTTCTTTTCGGTTCGGGTCTGGCTGTCATCGCTGGCAGTCTTCTTCTCGTCGTATTGAGGTCGCCGGGAGGGACTATCCTCAGTCTGGGACTCATATCGCTCGGATTGAAGACGCCCGTCCCCGTTATCGACAGTTCAATGATGAAAGCCATAGAGAACGAACGCTCAAATGGGCGAAAAGTACCCAATTATGGTGTCCTTAGAGGTCTCGGCTCGGTTGGCTTCATCATCGTTACCCTCACCCTACAGTCCATCCCCGGCTTCGACGATATGCCGCCCGCCATCATATCGATCACCATGGCCGGACTGGCCGCAGTTTTCTTCATCGCCCTTTTCTGGCTGCCTGAAACCGGTACAGGCCAGCGCGCCCCGAAGAACGCTTCCAAAAGCTATTCCTGGATAGATTCGACCTTCCTCATCGGTCTTGCCGTCATCGCCCTGGGAAGGCTTTCCATGGCTTCGATCAACTCCTTTTTTTCCCTCTATTTGATTGAGACCCTCAACTGGCATGCCATCGGCTTGATGTCGGCCATAGGAGCGGCCGTCGAGATTCCGATGATGATGGCTGCCAGGCGGTTCATGCGCAAGCGAAGTCCGATGGAAGCAGTGGCCATAGCATCGGTGGCCATCATCGCTCGCCTACTCGCCTACGCGCTCTTCCCCAGCCGCCTCGGCGTCATCGGCGCGCAGCTGCTCCATTCGCTCTGCTATGGGCTTTTTCAGCCCGCAGCCCTAGCCTTCGTCAACATCAAGACCCCTCCATCCGAACGGACGACGGGCATAGCCTTGCTGATGGGCTTGGGCATGGGTTTGCCAGCTTTCCTCGG
>JBAQLW010000123.1:0-2819 GCA_049302175.1 Rectinemataceae bacterium | reverse complement strand
ATGACGGGCGTCCCAATCGATTCCAACGTCGGCGGCTATTTCGGCCCCTTCCTCAAGTTTTCGGGCTTCGACGCCCTCGAGCTCACCGGCAAATCCGAACGTGACCTCATCGTCTTCCTCAACGGCGACGCGGGCACCGTGGAAATCTTCGAATCCCCCGAAGGCCTTGAATCCGACACCCACATCCTGGCCGACAAACTCACCCACGCCTTCGCGACCTCCGAGGCCGAAACCGACCTCGCCTCGGTGTCCGTGGTGTCGGCGGGCCGCGGCGCCGAACACACCGTACTCGGCCTCCTCAACTTCAGCCTCTACGACCGGCGCCGCGGCGGCTGCCGCGTCAAGCAGGCCGGGCGCGGCGGCATCGGCACCGTCTTCCGGAACAAGGGCATCAAGGCTCTCGTCTGCCGCTATTCCGCCCTTGCCCAGGACTCGAACGGCGCCGCCGACCCGGCCGCCGTCCAGCGCCTCGGCCTCAAGCTCCACCGCGAAATCGTCAAGGAAGACGACAAACAGTGCAAGATGCGCCGCATCGGCACCGCCCACCTCATGGAAGTGATGAACGACTACGACCTCCTGCCCGTCCAGAACCACCGCTACGGCCAGGATCCCCGCGGCCCCGAAGTCGCCTCCTGGGTCTGGGAAAAACTCTTCTCCCAAGGCCTCCCCGACGGCTGCTGGTACGGCTGCACCCTCGCCTGCGCCCACGCCGTGGACAACTTCAAGCTCCAGACAGGCCCCTACGCCGGCCAGAAAGTCTGCGTCGACGGCCCCGAATACGAAACCGCCGCCGGCGTCGGCTCCAACCTTGCCGTCTGGGAGCCCGAAGGCATCCTCGAAATCAACTTCTACTGCGACACCTACGGCATCGACACCATCAGCATCGGCACCATCTGCAGCTTCCTCATGGAATGCTGGGAATACGGCATTCTCAACGGAGCCCGCACCGGCGGCGTTAACCTTGAGTGGGGCAACTGGCGCGCCGTCTGCGAACTCATGCACCAGATGGCCGAGGGCAAAGGCTTCGGCATGCTCGCCGGCCGCGGTGTCCGTTTCATGGCCGAGTACCTCACCAGCCAGTACGGTGCCGACCCCCAGCTCATGAAGGACATAGCCCTCCACGGCAAGGGCCTCGAGCAGAGCCAGTACATCTCCAAGGAATCTCTCGCCCAGCAGGGAGGCTACTACCTCACCAACAAAGGTCCCCAGCACGACGAAGCCTGGCTCATCTTCATGGACATGGTGAACAATCGCATCCCCAGCTTCGAGCAGAAAGCCGAAGCCCTGCACTACTTCCCCATGTTCCGCACCTGGTTTGGCCTCCAGGGCATCTGCAAGCTCCCTTGGAACGACATCGAGCCCGCCGACAACGCGCGCTGGGACGAACCCAACAAGGTGCCCGAGCACGTCGGCAACTACCGCGAACTCTACACCGCCATCACGGGCGAGCCCTTGTCCTGGCCCGAACTCATCGTCCAGTCGGAGCGCGTCTACAACTTCCAGCGCGTTTTCAATCTCCGCTGCGGCCACGGCCTGCGCGCCGATGACTACCCGCCTTACCGCGCCATGGGACCCGTCACAGAGAAGGAATATCTCTCCCGCGCCGAACGCTACGATAAGCAGCTGCGCGAGAAAGTCGGCGTCGACCCCGCTGCCATGAGCCTCGCGGAAAAGGTCGCCGCCCAGCGCGCCTACCGCGAAGCGCGGTACGAAAGCCTCGTCGACGCCGTCTACAAACGCCGCGGCTGGACGAACGACGGCGTGCCCACGCCCGAACACCTCGTCGAGATAGGCATGGACCTGCCCGAAGTGCTGGAGGTTGTGAAACAACATCGCTGAGAACGGCGGTGAATAAACCACCTCTGCCGATTGAGCAGGGCATCGCCATCTCGGTATAGTGAAGGAATATGAAAATAAGTCCTCTCTACCGTACCGTTATGGCGATCGCCGGTCCGGCAGTCATCGAACTCGTCCTCACCTCAGCCACATCCTTCGCCGACACGATCATGGTAGGAAAACTCGGCGCCTACGCCATCTCGGCAGTCGGCCTCACGAACCAGCCGCGCTTCGTCATGCTCGCCACCTTTGTCGCCCTCAACGTCGGAACCACCGCCCTTGTCGCCCGCTTCAAAGGCCGGGGTAACAAAAAGGACGCCGAGCTCGTCACCACCCAGTCCATCCTCCTGGCCTTCGCCATAGCGGTATTGCTGAGCATCCTCGGCACCGTCTTCGCCCGCCCCATGGTGCGCTTCATGGGCGCCGGCGCCGATACCATCGATGCCGCGACCAGCTATTTCCGGATCCTGATGATCGGATTCGTGCCCACCGTCCTCCCGATCGCCATTTCGGCGCTCCTGCGCGGCGTGGGCGACACGCGCATCTCGATGAAGTACAACCTCACCGCCAACCTCGTGAATATCCTTTTCAACTATCTGTTGATCTATGGAAAATTCGGCTTTCCCCGGCTGGAAGTAGCTGGCGCCGCCATCGCCACCGTCATAGGCAATACAGTCGGCTGCGGGATGGCTTTCTGGGCTATCCTTGGCACACCTTTCCGAAAACCGGGGAAAGCGGTATCCGAATTCATCGATCTCCACTTCACGCGCCAGAACTGCATCCCGAACTTTCCGATGCTGAAGCGTCTCTTCAAGATAGGCCTGCCCTCGGCGGCCGAGCAGCTCGCCCTCCATGTCGGCCTCCTTCTTTACACGCTGACGATCACCGCCATGGGCACCAAAGTCTTCGCCGCCCATCAGATAGCCCTCGCCATACTCAACCTCTCCTTCGTCAACGGCCAGGCCTTCGGTATAGCCGCCACA
>JBAQLW010000122.1:0-3185 GCA_049302175.1 Rectinemataceae bacterium | reverse complement strand
GGCCTGGACAAGCCTTTTTTCGTCCAGTATCTGCGCTATATGAAAGGCGTCGTCTTCGAAGGCGACCTCGGGACATCGTACGTGACGAGGCAGCCTGTCACGGATGAGATCCTTCAGCGCTTCCCGGCTACGCTCAAGCTGTCCGCGCTCAGCGTGCTGCTGGCCGTGATCATCGGCATCTCGGTGGGCATCATTTCGGCGACAAGGCAGTATTCGTTCATCGATCAGTTCGCGACGTCCATTTCGATGATCGGCGTTTCCATGCCCAATTTCTGGCAGGGGATGATGCTGATAATCGTCTTCGCCGTGTGGCTGCGATGGTTTCCACCCTCGGGATTCAGCACGCCCATGCATTGGGTTCTTCCCGTCGTCACGGTGGGGACCAACGCTTCGGCAAACATAATGCGCATGACCCGGTCGAGCATGCTCGAGATAGTCCGCCAGGATTACATCAGGACGGCTCGCGCCAAGGGACAGTCCGAAAGGGTCGTCATCTGGAAGCACGCGCTCAAGAACGCCCTGATCCCCATCATTACCGTCGTGGGGCTTTCTTTCGGAAGGCAGCTCGGCGGCGCCGTCCTGACGGAATCCATCTTTTCCATCGCCGGCGTCGGCAAACTCATGGTGGATGCCATAAAGCTTAAAAACTTCCCGATGGTCCAGGGCGGCGTGCTCTTCATAGCCTTCGTCATGTCGCTGGTGAACCTTCTGGTGGATATATTGTACAGTTTCGCGGATCCCAGGATCCGTTCCATGTACACCCGCCCCAGGGCGAAAAAGCCGCAGCCGGCGAAGGAGGCGGCATAAGATGGCGGACAACGAAGTCCTCTCCGTAAAAATGAAAAAGCGCGGCCAGTCCAAGGAGATCTGGCGGCGTTTCGTCAGGAACAAGGGCGCCGTGCTCGGCCTCGCCTTCATCGTTCTCCTGACGATACTGGCGCTCGTTCCTTCGCTCATAGCGCCCTATGGCTTCGACGAGCAGATGCTCTCCCGCCGTTTCAAGGCGCCCTCCCTCGAGTATCCTTTCGGAACCGACGAATTCGGCAGGGATATCTTTAGCAGGGTCATCTTCGGCTGCAGGATCTCGCTGACGCTGGGCCTGGTGTCGGTCACGATATCCTGCCTGATAGGGATCATCCTCGGATGCATCTCGGGTTATTACGGCAAGGTCGTGGACAACATCATCATGCGATTCATCGACATCATGCTCTCGATACCGAACATCCTCCTGGCTGTTTCGATAGTCGCCGCCATGGGTACGAGTTTCTTCAACCTGATCCTCGCTATAGGAATCGGCGCCGTGCCCGGCTACGCCCGCGTCGTGCGCGCTTCCATCCTCTCGGTGAAGGAACAGGAATACATCGAAGCCGCCCGCTCGAACGGCGCCAGCGACTGGCGCATCATCACGCGCCACATCATTCCGAACTGCATGGCGCCCATCATCGTCCAGGCTACGATGAGCATAGCGGCCGCCATCATCCAGGGCGCGGGGATGAGCTTCATCGGATTGGGTATAATGCCCCCGACGCCGGAGTGGGGTTCGATGCTCGCTTCCGGCAGGGCTTTCATCCGCGATTACTGGTGGGTCGTCACTTTCCCCGGACTCGCGATAATGCTCACGGTTTTTTCCATCAATCTTCTGGGCGACGGGCTGCGCGACGCGCTCGATCCACGGCTCAAGAGCTAAGGGGACGGTGAATGAACGACAATATTCTGGAAATCAAGAATCTCGTTGTCCATTACGTGACGGACACTACCACCGTTCACGCCGTGAACGGGATGACTATTTCGCTGAAGAAGGGCGAGTCCCTGGGCTTGGTCGGCGAGACGGGCGCGGGAAAGACCACTACGGCGCTCAGCATACTGCAGCTGATTCCCGAACCGCCCGGGAAGATCGTCAGCGGCGAGATACTCTACGACGGACGGGACCTCGTCGCCATGTCGCCCGCGGAAAAGCGCTCGATACGCGGCAACAGGATTTCCATGATTTTCCAGGATCCGATGACGGCCCTGAACCCCGTCCTCACGGTAGGCGATCAGATAGCTGAAGTTGTGCGCCTTCATCAGAAGCTGTCTCGCGCGAAGGCTTCCATAAAGGCCCAGGAAATGCTGGAGCTGGTGGGCATTCCGGGCGAGCGTTATACGGAATATCCACACCAGTTTTCCGGCGGCATGAAGCAGAGGGTGGTCATCGCGATCGCGCTGGCCTGCAATCCCGAGTTGCTGATAGCGGACGAGCCGACAACGGCCCTCGACGTGACGATCCAGGACCAGGTGCTCGATCTCATTGAAAAGCTCATGAGGGACAGGGGTACGTCGCTCATCCTCATCACGCACGACTTGGGCGTGGTGGCCGAGATTTGCCAGAAAGCGGCCATAATGTACGCGGGCGAAATAGTGGAATACGGTACCCTGGAGCATATCTACAATAACACCAAGCACCCCTACACGATCGGTCTATTCGGTTCGATTCCCAACCTGAACGAGGACGTTGACCGACTCCAGCCGATCGCCGGCCTGATGCCCGACCCGACGAATCTCCCTGAAGGCTGCGTTTTCGCGCCGCGATGCCCCGATGTTTCGGAGCGATGCCGCGCCGCCGCCGTACCCGTCGTGGAAGTGGAGCCGGGCCATTTCGTGAAATGCGTAAAGTACCATGGGTAAGAGGTTGCTATGAGCGCGCTAATAGAAGTCAAAGATCTCAGGAAATATTTCAAGACAGCTAGGGGCGACCTCCATGCCGTCGATGGCGTATCCTTCGCCATTGCGAAGGGCCAGACTCTCGGCGTCGTGGGGGAGTCGGGCTGCGGCAAGTCGACCCTCGGCCGGCTGACCATCCACCTCCTGGAGGCGACATCGGGCAGCATCCATTTCGAGGGAGAGGATATCAGCCAGCTGAATCGCGCCGACCTTAAGCGGTATCGCCAGGATATGCAGATGATTTTCCAGGATCCCTTTTCATCCCTCGATCCGAGGATGTCGGTGAGCAATCTCATCGCGGAGCCGCTGAAGATCTATAATAAGTTCAAGAATCCCGCTGAACTGAGCGAGCAGGTCGGAAAGCTCATGGATACGGTAGGGCTCGCGCGAAGGCTTTCGGATTCCTATCCGCACGAGCTGGACGGCGGCCGCCGCCAGCGCATCGGCGTGGCGCGCGCCCTCTCCCTTAATCCGAAGTTCATCGT
>JBAQLW010000121.1:0-3801 GCA_049302175.1 Rectinemataceae bacterium | reverse complement strand
CTTCAAACCTTTCAGGAAAGAGACCTTCTGGCGGGATTTTCTCGTCATTCAGTGCGGATTCGCCATCTTTGGCCTGTCCATCGCCACGATGATTCGCGCCAACCTAGGCACGAGTTCATGGTCGGTGCTGGAGGTGGCGCTTGCCGAAAAGCTGTCGGTGAGCCCGGGCACGATGGTTATCGCGATGGGTTTTCTGGTGCTCGGCATCTCCGTCACCCTGCGCGAGGAAGTCGGCTGGGGAACCCTGACGAATATCGTCTTCATCGGTCTGTGGATCGATTTTTTCCTGTACTTCATCCCTTCGGTGAAGGGCAACCTGTGGCTGCAGGTTCCCATGCTTCTCGTAACCATCCCCTTGCAGGGGCTGGCGAGCGGCATCTATATAGGCGTGGACGCCGGCGCGGGACCCCGCGACAGCCTTATGCTCGCCATCCATCGCACTACCGGGATTTCCATTCGCATAGCGCGTGTCGCCATAGAGCTCAGTGTCCTGCTCATCGGGTGGGCTATGGGAGGCCCGGCAGGCGTCGGCACCCTGGTCTTCGCCATCCTCATCGGCCCCTCGGTCCAATGGGGCTTCAGGGTTTTTAAGGTGAGAGGACATGAGCCTGAAGCGGGGAAAGTAGTTGTCGATTGATCGTCGGGAAGCGCTCGCTCGATAAATAGCCCTCTGTGGTTCCTGTTCACTTGAAATTGAAAATCGCCGGGAATATGAAAACGACGATGAGAGCGAGCAGCCCGTACATCGGCAGGTAGTAGGTCATTCTTTTTGAGGCATCCTTGTACTCCCTGTGTTTGATGCTCATGGCGATGATATAGACGAGGTTGCCCAGCATCACGATATTGGAAGCCAGCAAGGTCGCTTTGTTTGGCGTCATGCCATAGTTCCTGATTCTGTAGAGGATCGCGGAGAGCAGGATCCCGTCCAAAACGATGGTGCAGAGGGTCAGGAGCGTGGAGCATAGGGCGATGAACCGGCTGGTGTGGTTGTTGATTTTCGTGAAGAGCAAAAGGCAGATGACTATCACGAGCATTAGATTATAGACGATAAATACGTCCCGCGATTCATAGGGCTTTATTTCCGCGAAAAGCGAGAGCGCTCCGAACGCGACGATCGAGACCAGGAAAAGCGGCAGGAATATATTCGCGAGAATCACCGACAGCCTTATTTTATCGAATCTTTCTATGACGATGAGCGATATGAAAGGAAGTGCGCTAACGCCGAGCGTGGCGATGTTGCTCATGTAAAAATCTTCGGCGTCTATGCCGATGGTTTTCAGGAGTTTTATCGACAAGAGAATGAGCACCATGCCGCCAATACCGCAGAGGGTGGACCACAGTATGGTTTGGGCTGTGCGTTGGATGAAATCGGAAAACAGGTCCGCATTCCTAATCTTGAATGCCGAATATGAAAACCATATGAAAAACCACAGGATGATCAACCCGAAAAACACGGCGTTGATGGTCGATTGGGAATCCTTCCGTACTGGCAGTAGCAGGAAATACAGGATCATGGCACCGTAGATCGGGAGCAGCTTGAGGAGCCTGCGCCCGCTGAAATCCCTCACCATGAAGAAAATCGAAAGCGCCAACGAAAAGCATATCGGCGCGAGCCGGACGAGGATTTCCTTGTTTGGAACCGTATCCATTGCGAGCAGCTTTATTGGGATCCAGGTGAACACGACCAGGATGGCGATCACGGCAAAATGAACCATTGAGTATTTCTTCGTGACTTCGTTTTCGGTCATATGAGGGTACTCCAAGTTTCAATAAATCCTGTCTACTTCGCGGAAAGCTTTTTGTTTCCTGAGGAATAGTATAACCTTTCCAAGGTGCTTTTGTCGTGGTAAAATCGCAGGAAAAGAAAGCCACAGGTTCAAGAAGGCTTCTATACTGACCGGCGTGAAAGGAGAGGACCTCAGCATGAAATTGACAGGAAAGCCGGTATCGGCTTCAATCGTGGAAATGGACGATGTGGTGCAGCCGTCGGACGTGAACCTCTATGGCACGATTTTCGGGGGTCACCTCATGTCCCTCGTGGATAAGGCGGGAGGCATCGCGGCATTCAAGCATTCCGGCGTCAGCGTCGTCACTGCCTCGGTGGATCAACTTGTCTTCAAGAATCCCTCGCCTGTTGGTACTGTCCTCGTCATAAGGGCTTCGGTAAACCGCGTCTTCCACAGTTCCATGGAAGTGGGCGTCCGCGTCACGGGCTGGCGCCCAGGTTCGGAGGAGGAAGTGCTGATCTGCCCGGCTTACCTCACCTTCGTGGCGGTCGGCCCCGACAAGCGCCCCATCCCCGTACGGCCTGTCATCCCCGAAACCCCCGACCAGATCCGCCGCTGGGAGCAGGCTGGCTTGCGTCGCGAAGCTCGCCTGGCCCTGGCGAAGAAACTTGCCGACCATCGATAAAACTCAAATTCGGCTATTATAATCGCCGAAATAGCGCCATAATAGCTAGTATGATAGCCGAAAACCAGAAAAACGCTTCTTTTATTGTATCGACCATCAAATTGCTCTCTTCCCGTGACGGAACCAGACTTCGCGGAGCTTTTGAAGGATTCGATGTAGTCTTCATAGATGAAGCCCAACGCATACCGGAGATCGGTATCAATCTGAAAATTGTCCATGATTCGATGCCTGGTCTCAGGATCATTGCGTCGGGTTCCTCAGCGCTCGATCTTGCCTCAAAAACGAAGGAATCTCTCGCAGGTAGATCCTGGTCTTTCATGTTGTATCCTTTTTCCCAGCATGAAATTCTGAGGCACTATGGACGATTTGAACTTGAGCGCCAACTCGATCGGGATTTGATCTTCGGATCGTATCCGGAAACCTACGGCTTCAAAGGGGATGAGGAACGCACAGCGTTTTTGCGCGAACTCCATTCCTCCTACCTTTTCAGAGACATTCTCGAGATGGGAGGAATTCGCAATGCTGCCATAGGCGATTATCGTCCCTTCGCGGAAAGGCCGGATCGGGGAGCGCTTTGGGAGAATTTTGTCATCGCCGAGAGGCGAAAGCGCGCAACGTCCCTGAGCACGGCGGCTTCGTCCTATTTCTGGCGCCTTACATCGGGAGCGGAAATCGACTACGTCGAGGATTCGAATGGCCAGGTTTCTGGATGGGAAATAAAATTGTCACCGGAAGCAAAGGCCAATCCACCCAAGCGTTGGATCGAAACCTATCCTGGGGCTTCATGGGCAAAGGTTGACCGTTCCAACTATCTCGAATTTGTTGCGGCTGACTCTCCTTAAGTGCGTTATGCGATCACGTTTATCGGTGCACGATCAGATTCTGCGGCAGGGGTAGGGACATAGCCTTTACCTTTTTTTGTCGTCGGTCGCCCAGGATGAGGGCGCCCACGATTGAGGCGAGAAGGCTGAAGCCGAAGATGCCCGCTATCGCCAGAGGATGATTCTGGAAGGGAAGGTTCACGTTCATGCCGAAAAAGCTCGAGATCAGGGTGGGGATCATCAGGACGATCGAAACGATGGTGAGCCTGCGCATCACCATGTTGATGTTGTTCGAAATGACGCTGGCGAAGGCATCCATCGTCCCCGTGAGGATGGATGAATAGATATTGGCCATCTCGATAGCCTGTTTGTTGTCGGTGAGCACGTCCTCCAGTAGTTCCTGCTCTTCCTCCTTGAAACGGATGAAGGGCGACTTCTGCAGTTTTTCGAGGAGGAGTTCGTTTGTCTTGAGGCTCGTGGTGAAATAGACGAGGGACTTCTGGATCGATAGGAGTTTGACGAGCTCGTTGTTCTTGACGGACTTCTGCAGCTCCCGCTCGATGATGGC
>JBAQLW010000120.1:0-5275 GCA_049302175.1 Rectinemataceae bacterium | reverse complement strand
TGCGCGACCTGGCCGCCATCATAGGCGAGGAGGAGCTGTCGGCGCGCGACAAGGTCTATATGGAATTCGGCGAAGCCTTCGAGACGAAATACCTCGCCCAGGGCGAATTCGAGGACAGGAGCATAGAGCAGACTCTCGACCTCGGCTGGTCCATCCTCTCCCTGCTGCCCAGGGAGGAACTGGTGCGGATCCCCGAGAACCTGATAAGCAAGTATCTCCCCGAGCGCGGGAAGGGAAACTAAAGGAGCGTCGATCATGGCACAAGCCTATCCAGCCCCTACCAAAACAAACCTCATCAGCGAAAAGCGCGGCCTCGGACTCGCGCTCCAAGGCTACGATCTCCTCGAAAAGAAGCGAGAAATACTCGTCATAGAGCTGCTCAAACGAATGGACGAACTCGGCCTCCTCGAGAAGGAAATTCAGGAACTGACCGAAAAATCCTATCGCCACCTGCGGAAGATGCTCCTCGTCGTCGGTAGGGAAAGGGCGCTCGCCCTCTCCTCGAAGCCGGTGCGCTCCATCACCCTCAAGACGGGGAACGTCAACGTCAGCGGCCTGAACCTGCCCACCCTCGTCGTCAAGGCGGGAGCCCCCGAACTCAACTATTCTTTCATAAATTCTTTTGCCGTATGCGACGAAACCGTGATAGAGTTCAGCGAGCTGCTTCAGAAACTGGCCGCGGCCGCTGGCCTGCGGTCCATTGTCTGGCGGCTTGCCCGCGAGGTCAAGAAAACCCAGCGGCGCGTCAACGCCCTGGACAAGATGGTGATCCCCCGGTCGGGAGAAATCGTGAAATTCATAGAATCCACCTTGGACGAGCGGGATCGCGAATCCCTATTCGCCGTGAAGTTGCTCAAACAGCGGATGTCGGAGCAGGACGCTTTATGATACAGATATTCAGGACGCTTCTCGTGGCGATAAACGGTTCGGAAGCCTCCATCGACGCGCTCAAATACGCGCTCGCCATGAAGAAGCAGTTCGGTTCGAAGGTCATCGCCTGTTATGTCGTCGATACGGCTACCATACGCCAGCTCGCCCTTTCCCGGATTTTCGTGCCCGACGAGAGCGAGGAATACGAGCGGAGCCTGGAGAATTCGGGCCGCCGCTATCTCAATTTCTGCGTGGAAATCGCCGCCCAAAAACGCCTGACCGTGGAGACCCTCCTCGGGAAGGGCTCGGTGCCGGGTGAAATTATAAGGGCTTCGATCGAGAATAGCGCCGACTGCATCGTCATCGGCGGCCAGCCCTCCGAAATGCAGTCGAGGGACGCCGTGGCCGACGCGAACCGGGAAATTCTGCGGAACGCGCGCTGTCCGGTCATATTCATCAAGCCGGGCACGGGCGAAGCGCTGTACAGAACCCTGTAGCGGGATTGTTACAATTCTTGTTCGTTGCTATAGTAGCCGCGAGGAAAAATGCGTATAGCCGTTGTCGCCGCAAGTGAAAAGCGATCCGAAAGACTCACCCGATGCGCTCAGGCCCTCTCGCGCCAATTCAGCGTGGAGGGCCATGTTTCCGATTTCTATACGACTATAGACAGCCGTTTCTCCACCTATGATTTCCTTGTCGTGTGTTCGGAGCCATCAGGTGCCGGAAGCGCGATGGGAAGAAAACTTGGCGAGCAGCTTTCTCAGGGAGGTAACCTCGTCGGCAAGCGTTCCATGGCTATACTCGTCAAATCCGGCCTGCGTCCCCGCAAAGCCCTGGAGAACATGATGAAAAGCCTCGAGAAGGAAGGCTTGGTCGTCACCATGGCCGAGCTTGTCGCCAACGAGGCGGAATCGGCCGCTGCGGCTCGGGAAGCGCCGCTCATACGAGGCTAAGTGCGTGGAAAACTATTACGACGTCCTAGGCATCCCGCCTGATTCCAACGAAAAAGTCATCAAGAGCGCTTTCAGGAATAAAGCGAAAAAATACCATCCCGACATGGGGGGCGGAGACTTGCTTTGCGATGAGGCCGGATTGCCTCCAAAGGGATTCAGCGAGAAAAGCGGCAAGACCGCGGTGGCATCGATCAGGGAATCGGCGATGCGCCTCATCCTCGAAGCCTACAGGATACTCTCCGACGGGGAAAAGCGTCGCACGTACGACAGAATTCTGCGAAAGCAGAAGATCGAGCAGGGAGGATTCAATTACCGCGCATTCCTGAAGGCGCGCAGGGAAGATCCGGAAAGTCAGGCCAAGCTCATCGTCTACGACCTGCTCCACAATCTGGATGATGAAGCCTTGGAGGTGTATGAGCGCTCCAAGTCTTTTGGAGATTTCAGGCTTGAGCGCTGGCTGGATAGAGGCGAGGCTATGGATGCCGAATACTGTCTGGCCGAGGAATACGAGAGGCGGGGGCGTCTTCTGAAGGCCTACGCCATCTACAAGCGTCTCATAGGGATGGAACAGGAAAAGGCCTGGTTCAGATATTACTTCGATGTTGTAGCCCTCAGGTTCAGAACCCTCGTGCTGCAGAAAATGCCAGGACGGATCGACGAGGACGATTACCTCGACCGTCTTGACGAGTCGATTGCGATGGACATCGGCGCGCGCGATTCGGCGCAGTTCCTAAGGAAAAAAGCCGAAGTGCACCTCCGCCGTAAAGAATGGAATGAAGCTCACGAAGCGCTTGAAGGGGCTTTCCGTCTAGTTCCGCGGCTTCCAGGGCTGGAGGCTGTCCGCAGACGCCTGGCCGAATCCGGCCTGGCCGAATCCGACAATCTCTATTGAAAGGCCGGTCTTTTTAGTTTACCTTCTCCAATTGGGTTTGTTGTCCTTAGTGACAGATAATGCCTTCGCAGGCAATGTATGAAGCAAGAGCGAGTGTTAACGATGAGAAAAATTTTACCTGTTCTGTTCGTCATTTTCGGCTTTGCCGCCCTGGGCGCCCAGACGACTATCGACAAGCCTGCAGCCACCATCAAATGGACCAAGCCGGACGTCGTCTCCGTCCGCCAGATCAAGACCGACGTCCAGCGCCTGGAAAAAGCGGCGGGTATCACTTTTTCTCCTGAGCAGATCAAGCAGGTTCTCGACGCCAGGATCAACAGCCTCCTCTTCGTCCAGTTCTGCGAAAGGGAGAAGATTTCCGTCACCGATGCGGAGATCAACAACGCTCTCTCCCAGATGAGGACCAGTCTGGGAGCCAACGCCACTGACGCCGATCTGGAGACACAGATGCGCGCCAGCGGCATCTTCGTCGAGCCGAAGGTATATATCCGCCAGCGCCTCCTCTTTGAAACCTACGTGCAGACCATGCGGACCGCCGAACTCAAAGCCGTCCTCGTTGCGCCGACGGCCGACGAGATCCTGAAAGCCTACGATCTCGCCAAGGCTTCACTCGTCCGCCCCGACACTATGAGAGTGAGCGTTCTCTATGTCGATACACGCGCCAAGGCCGAAGCAGACGCCAAGAAGGCGAAGGACACGCTACAGACCGTGGCTTCGAACCTCAAGATCAATCCCTCCAAATTCGATGAATACATGTTGAGAGCCGGCGATGCGGCTGGATACAAGTCCATACCCTCCCTCTATATGGAAAAGACGACGCAGAATCGCACGCTCTTCGGCACCGAACTCTTCGACATCGTCTTCAAGCTCAAGGCAGGGGAAATTTCAGGTCTTGTAGAGAGTCCCACTGGCTACAGAATAGTGAGGGCCAACGAGTTCATGCCGCAGAAGCAGCTTGGGCTGGCCGATCCCGTACCGGGCAACCAGAACATGACGGTTCAGCAATTCATCGCGTATCAGGTCGCAAGCGACAAGGAAGCGAAGTTCATGGACAAGCTTGAGGCGGAGCTCATCACGAAACTGAGATCAGAGGCGACAATCAAGACCTTCGACGAAAATCTCAAGTGGTGAGGAGAGGGCGCTGATGGCTTCACGACGAAAAGCTAGGATCCTCGCCTTCCAGGCTCTTTACGCCTGGGAGGCATCCCGCGCATCGCTCGACGATCTCTTCAAGTTTTCCTGGCTCGAGGCCTCAAAGGTCGAGCAGCTGGAAGAGGACACCAAAACTTTCACCCGCCTTCTTATCGCGGGCGCCATCGAGAAGTCCGAGACCGTCGATGCGAGCATAAAGGCCCATCTCTCTCATTGGCCATTCGAAAGGCTCAAAAAAGTCGACCTCGCCATCCTGAGAATGGGGACTTATTGCCTTCTCTTCCAGAAGGATATTCCCGCTCAGATAACCATCGATGAGGCGATAGAGATAGCCAAGGAATTCGGCTCAGAGGATTCCTTCAAATTCATCAACGGCGTTCTCGACGGCATACACAAGGGGTCGAAACAGGGCGAGCTTGAGGCGGGCAACAAGCCCGCGCAGCGCTGAGGCCTCGCGATGATAAAACTGAAGAACAGCGAGCAGGTCGAGGGAATACGCAGGTCATGCATGCTTCTCTCAGAGCTGCTTGAAAAGCTTCGCCCCATGGTGCAGCCAGGGGTTAGCCTCCTCGAGCTGGACAAGGCCGCCTATGATTTCATAATAAAGCACAGGGCTGTGCCAGCCTTCCTCGACTACGACGGTTTCCCGGCCACGCTCTGCCTTTCGGTCAACGAGACGGTGATCCATGGCATTCCGAGCAAGCGCCGTCTTGTCGAAGGCGATATTATTGGGGTTGATTGCGGCATCGATCTGGGCGGCTACTTCTCCGATGCAGCCGTCACGTGGGCGGCTAGGAAGGTTTCGCCCGAGGCCGACCTTCTCATGAAGGTGACGAGGGAATGTCTCGACAGGGCTATTGCGGCCGTAGTTCCTGGCGCCCGCGTCCATGACATATCGAGGGCCGTCTTCAGCCACGCCACGGCGCACAAATTCGGGGTGGTCCGCTCCTACTGCGGACACGGCGTCGGCCTTGAGCCCCATGAAGATCCACAGATTCCCAACTACGTGTCGGCCGGCCCCAACCCCCGTCTTCTGCCTGGCATGGTGATCGCCATCGAACCCATGATCAACGCGGGTAGGCCCGAGGTGCGCGAGCTCGACGACGATTGGACCGTCGTCACCATGGACGGATCCCTCTCGGCCCATTATGAGCATTCCGTCCTCGTCACCGAGACAGGACACGAAATCCTCACTGCCTGGGAGTTCTAAGACCTTTCTCCTGCGACTATCATCCCACAATACCGCTAAAGCCATGGATTTGCCCAGCCGCGGTTTGCATCTGTAACGAAATTCAGTATTTTTCATTTTAGAATGTGAATCGATACAGATTGCATCCCAGGAGAAACATTATGGCATTGCAGAAAAAACTCTATTCCCGGAAATTTTTCATTGCGAACCTCATCATCT
>JBAQLW010000119.1:0-27411 GCA_049302175.1 Rectinemataceae bacterium | reverse complement strand
GCTTGGAGAACATCGTGGTTGAAGTCAGGTGTTTCAGCGAGACAGAGAAGACCGCGATGAGCCAGGCTGATCTCGCCTGGGCGAGGCGGCCTTCCTCCCCCCACGAGCCCCTCGAGGGAAGCCGAATGATGGGGACTGCAGAAAGGCGGCCGCTGCCTTGGCGAAAACGCTCCGTATTCTCTGCCTCGAAGCGACCATATGGCCGCTACTTCCAATGCCTCGGATTCACTCAGATCGGGGAGCAGCGAAGGAAAACGCAGAGCGGCCATGGTCTTGCCCGATCCCGGCGGACCGAAGAGGAGGAGATTGTGTCTTCCCGCGGCTGCGACGACGAGAGCCCTCATGACCGCATCGTTTCCCCTGTAATCGGAAAAATCGAGGGAAGGAGCTATCGTCGTAGACTCTATAGGTAGATTTTCGCGCGACGCCGACAAGCCGGGGCTTCCGCGAAAGCCCTTTCCTTCGCGCATCGAGACAAAAATACCGGGTATTTCCGATATATGGCGTATGGGGAAGAGATTCCCTTCGCGAAGACGCCCTGCCTCCCTGTAGTTCGCCTCAGGCACGATGAAATGCCGGATGCCCTTTCTCGAAGCCTGGAGAAGTGCGGGAAGCGTACCCCGCACAGGGCAGACATGACCATCCAAGGTCAATTCCCCGATGATGAGAAGGCTCTGCCCGCAATCGGGAACAGCCCCCGATGCCGAGAGAATCTTGGCTGCTATAGGCAAATCGTAGAGGGAACCTTCCTTGGGCAGGTCGGCCGGGGAAAGATTGATGAGAACCCTGTCCTGGGGGAAATCGAAGTGCGAATTCCTGATGGCGGCCCGAACCCGCTCTCGCGATTCCCTGACCGAGGCGGCAGCGAGACCCACGACATCGACCGCGGGAATGCCTCGCCGTATATCCACTTCTATCTTGACGAGAAACCCCTCGAAACCGAGGGGTTCATAGGCGAAAATATCCATGCGCCACCTTCCGCCTTATAAACGCCGCGGAGAGGGGACCTTGATTCAGCAAAAGCCGAGGGTTTATACCGTGCCGAGCAGGATGTCCAGGTCTATCTCGCCACCGGCGCATGGCATGGCTATGCCAAAAGCCTCAAGGATGGCCGGGTGGACCTCACCGAAGACCCCTATCTTTGTGCCTTCATGCCATACTTCGGCCTGGCGGCCGGGGATGAAGCGGGGATCGGAGGCTTCCTTCACGCTGTATTCCTTGCCAAGGTAGTACATGAGGGTCGCCATGTGCGAAGCCGATTCGTTATAGTCCGCTTGGGCATGTGTATTGAGGAAGCCGAGGTACTGCCGCGTCGCGATGCCGTAGTTCTCTGCCTCGTCCTTTACCGCGACCTTACCCACTTCAAACGTCCTGTGCGGATAGGGAGCCTTCACGGATATCGATTCGGTGCCCAAGAGCCCGGGAAGTGGTGAATTCCTGAGGTACTCGAAATTCTCGCTCATGGGATTGGTGATTTTAACCACGGTGGAGGCGGGAATATTCATCTTGTCGACATAGTCGCGCCTGCTGCCGAGATAATTGTAGATCATCTCCTGGTAGCCGCTGCCTATAAGGGTGAGCTTGGCCTTGCGCGAGAATTGTTCGATGGGGGAAAGCCTCCCAATCGTGAAGTCGCGCGGTTTTTCGGGCGGAAAATTCTCCATGCCGATACCGATAAGAACATCCTCTATTATGTCGACGGGATGGAGAAAGTCGTTTCTGTAGCCGGCGGGCCTGACTTCGATGAATTCGCCCGCCACCTCGGCCTTGGAACCCATGCTCTCGATGGCGGCCCTCGCCTCTTCCACGCTCATATCGAGGCCGAGCAGTTTCCTCACCTGACCTATATGGATCTTCAAGGCTTCCTGGAAGTACGCGGGAAAGACTATGTTCCTGCCGAAGGGGGTGTCATAAGGATATTTCACCTCCACGTTTTCGATGGAGAAGCCCATGTCAGCGAGATCACAGGCCAGGATGGAGGAAGTTATCGTCACCGATGGATAATCGCTGCCCGTAACTTCGATAAAAAGCTCGTCGTCGCCGACAAGGACGGCTCCCAGGTCGGCGGAATTGATGATGGGAGGATAGGAAAGAACCCTATCCTTGTTGTCCAGAAGCAGCGGATGGACAGGCTCGTTCTGAAGGATGGAACCGTATTCCTTCCCTTTCGGGTGCTCGGCGAGGATCTGGCGCAGGGTCATGATCCGCGTCTCCTGGAGAGGTATGAAGGAAGCCTTGTCCGGATCGGCGCCCCTGAAGTGGACTGGCCAGGAAATTATGGACGGCCGATAGAGGCCGATGGAAACGGTCTTGCGTTTGCGGCCATAGTTCCAGGTCAGCTTTTCCTGCGCCTGAATGAGTTCCTTGAGCATGGAATCCGTTATCGGAACGCCCCTTGCTACGAATCCGGCGAGATAAGGCCGGACAGTGCGGACGCTTTCATCCACTTCAACGGCATATTTTGCATGACGCGATTCCCCGAGAGGAACGAAGAAGGGATAATCGGGCGCTTTCTTCGTCCTGTGGGTTCTGAGCTGTCGAGCCAGCCCCGCCGTCGTCCATAGATCGGGCCGGTTTGTATCGTTGAGTTCTATCTTGATCGTCCTGTTCTCTGACAGAGGCGCTTCCTTGTCCCAGCCATCCAGTTCGGCCTTGGCCGTCGGCAGTGCCGCCTCAAGGCTGGCGGCATCGGGAGCATCATCCAAAAGAGAGAAGAACAGCTTTTCATTGACATCTATCTTAGGCATACGGCAACTCCCTCAGCGTGTTTTGTTCATAGCCCGGCGCAGACGTACGCTCTCCAGATCGGAGCTGAAGAGTTCGCGGAGATCATTCAAGCCCAGGGCCATCAGAGCCATCCTGTCGATGCCTATGCCCCAGGCGAGAACGGGTACGTCGATGCCCAGGGATTTCGTCACTTCAGGCCTGAAAATTCCCGAGCCGCCGAGTTCGAACCAGCCGAGGACGGGGTGCTTGATATGCACTTCCACCGATGGCTCGGTGAAGGGAAAATATCCCGGAACGTACTTCACTTCCTTGGCGCCGGCGACTTCCACGGCGAACATCTCCAGGAAGCCGAGGAGGGTTCGGAGATTGACATCCTCTCCAAGGACTATCCCTTCCGTCTGGTAAAAGTCCGAAAGATGGGTGGCGTCAACCTTGTCATAACGGAAACATCTCGCTATTCCGAAATACTTGCCCGGAATCCTGGCCTTCGGCAGTTGCCTGGCCGACAGCACCGTGCCCTGGCTGCGGAGGATGAGGCGTCTCGTGAACTCGCGGTCAAAGCTGTAGTTCCAGCCGCGGCTTCCCGTATTTCCACCGTTCTCATGAGCCGCGGCGACATTGGAGAGATGGGGCTCCTCGATGTACTTGGCCAGCCTGGGATCATCAATATGGTAAACATCGTGGATATCGCGCGCGGAATGGAATTGCGGCATGAAGAGGGCATCGGAATTCCAGAATTCGGTTTCGACCATATTGCCGTCAAACTCCTCGAACCCCAGGGAGACTAGCTTGTCCTTGACGCTCTCCAGGAACTCCACATAGGGATTCTTGCGCCCCGGAATCGTTCTGGCCGCGCTGACGCCTATGTTGTACGGTCTGAAGGTTGCGTTTTTCCAGCTGCCTTTTTCGAGGATGGCGGGCGTGAGGGAGCCCAATTCCTCTCCCGTCATTCCGAGGGCGATGAGGGCTGCCTTCACTTCCCCGCTCGCTGGGGAAAGGCGGTAGAGAACACGCTCGCGTTCGGCTACCCTGAAGGGAGCGTCGGCTGCGCCACGTTTTTTTGCTACCGACTGGAGAACAGCCCGATCGCCGTCTTCGAGGCTGCCCTCATCGAGCATCCCGCCCACCGCCGCGGCGGAACCGAGAAGGGCTTTGAGCCTGAGCACAAGGTCGGGGAGTTTCGCCCCTTCCGCAAGAACGGCTTTTTTCTCAGCGTTCATGAACAGGACACCCTCTTTCGAAAGGAGACCAAAAGCTGACCCAATTGTCTTCTGCTCGAAACCAAGCTTTTCTGCCATGTCGGGAAGATGGGCCGGCCCCGAGGCTTCGAGCAGGGTGAATATTCTTTCTTCAGGCGTGCCCTTCCCGGCATATTCCAGACCCAGCGGCGTTATCTCGTAATATACCGTGGTTTTTCGCCCAGTCTCTTCCAAGAGGCCCTTGCCCGACAGCCAGGAAAATGCCTGATTCTCCTGACCTTCACGATAGCCGAGGTCGTCGCGCACTCTGCGCGCGTCGATTTCGCTTTGCCTGTCATATTTGAGGAGAATCCGAACTTCGAGGGGATGAAGTGTTTTGGCAACGCTCACAGGATCCATGTGGTCAGCTCCAATTGCGGAGATTGGGGTACATCGTTGGCCTTGGAGGAAAACGATCGTGCCTGGTGCGGTCGAGTATCGCCCAAAACAGGTCTAACCGTCAATTATACTGCCGGGCTGATCGAATGAATTCTCCGCGATGGGCGGAGATCGCTTGAGGATGACAGCCTTGCTGCTCCTTCCGTCCATCTGCACTTCCACGGGGCTGTCCGTACTCGTCCAGCGGCAGTGCGCCGTCTCCATCTTCACGGGCATCGACCGTAGCCATTCCCAGTCGATAAACCCGCCTCCATCCTGGGATATTTTCATATAGCCTATATTCATGCTCGTCAGGTTGTGGAAAAAGTGGGAACCCAGGGAAGAATCGACGACGAAGTTGGGAAGATCCACCTCGACGATCACCTTTGCGCAGGAAATCTGGGCAAAGGTGACGGGTATCCCCAGCCATCGATCCCTTGTTCCCCACCGGCCGGGACCGACAAGGATATATCGCTTGCCCTCCTTTTTCATGCGCGCGTCGATGGCTCCAATCTCCGCTGTCATCTCCACTGTCATGGATCTGTCGAAAATCTCAGGATCCACCCACAGAATATCGCTCAACCCAGCTTCCCTGCCGTTTCCCATCGTCTTGTCCGAGCGGATGAAACACTCTGACTTCGCTACGGAACTAAGATCGACATCGATCCTGTCCTGCAGGTGGATGAGCGGCTTCAGCTGGAGGATATAGAGCGCGGGTTTTCCGGAAGCTTCATCCAGGTTGAATGCGTATTCAATCTCTACGGGTGTTCCCATGGAGCGTGAACCTATGTCCAGAATCATGGAAATCGCCTCGGCGAATGGAAGGGCATCGTGCTTCAGGATGTTGGCAAGGTCGACAACCTTCGGACCTCGCCCCGATTCTCCGGGAACGAATCGAAGGTCTTCAGTGTCCCAGGTTGAGACGATCATTGAAAATCGAGGATCGCCCGCAGCTTTGGATATGGGCAATTCCGCCAGGCTTGCCATTTCCCCCGTGTAGAGGTCGGGCGTGGAACTCGCCATGTCGAGCGCATGAAAATGTCGCTGCGTATTCTCGAGCGATTGGTCGGGCGAGAGCACGTCGAGCTTGGGGTATCGCGGACAGAACCGGTGCGCGGCTCCTCCATCCACCACCCAGGTACCCAAGCCCAGTCCTGCGATGCAGAGACCGTCTTCGGGCTTCGTGTACGAGACGGGATAATAGTTATAGGATTGTGCGACGCCGGAGATATGCGGATAGTAATAATTACCGTGCTTGGATCCTACAAGCTCCTGTATGACTATGGCCATTCGCTCCTCTTCAAGGTTATAGCGCGCAACTTCAAAATACGAACGCGCTTCTATGGAGAACAGACTGGCATATATGAGCCTGATGGCGTCGCAGAGCTGCGTGAGTCTCACTTCGATATCTGGATTGTTGTTGGGGATGATATACGTATCGTAGATGCCCGAGAACGGCACCATGAGCATATCCTCGAAAAGCCCTGACGAGCGCACGGCAAGAGGCTTTTCGGTTGCTCCAAGGAATATCCTGAGCCTTGAAACGAGCTGTCGTGAAAGCGGAATCGAAAGGAATGTGCGCTTCAGCTCTCCCGAATAGGGACCATAAAACGCTACCGACCACAAGTTGTGCGATTCCAAAAAATTCTCGAATTCATCGATGCCTATAAAAGCGGTTCGAGGTATCTTGATGTCGATACCGTCAATGTATCGTGAAAATTCGAGATTTTCGAGCAAAGAATGTATGAATATGATGCCGCGCCCTTTCCCGCCTACAGATCCATCGACGAGGCGGCTGATGTAATTCTCATCGGCCATCATGCCCTCGTCGAAATTGGAGACGATACCCCGCGATTTTTCCTTTTTTATATTGTCGAGTATTTTCACGATGAAATCGCGCATCGCGGTAAGGTTCGGAAAATCATTGATCTGATATGGTCGGAGGACCTTCGCCATCTGGATTTCGCCTCTCGCCATGAGCCAGGCCGAAAAGTGGTTTCTCTCTGCATGGTAGGCCAGGCTTTCGGGCGGAAGGACATGGAGAATTTCTATGAATTCCTTCATGTTTTTTGCCCTATGCAATTCGCTTCCATCGGGCATGCAGAAGCGGAAGGCTCCGAAGCCCAGATTTTCCTGCAGATAGCTCGCAAGCTCCATCTCGAGCGATTCGGAATTTTTATCGGCGAACGCAGCGCCGAGAGAATATGCTTTTTCCCGTATTCGGGGTTCGCTTGACTGCACGAGGATGGGCAGATCGGGAATCCTGGCTTTTGCCATGCTGAGAAAGGCGAAGCCCGCCTCTTCATCCGTTATACCGTTTCGGGGAAAGCGCAGGTCCGTGATGACCGTGAGGAGACTGGCCTCGTAGGTGTCGAATATTTCCTGGGCTTCCTCGAAGCTGGAGGCGAGAAGAATTTTCGGCCTGGCGCGGATGGAGAGGAGCTTGTAGGTTTCGGTGACCTTCTCCTCCTCGATGAGGTTCTGTGTCTGCCTCAGGACTACCTTGTAAAGGACAGGAAGGAAGCGCGAGTAATAGCGTACCGAATCTTCGATGAGAAGGATGACCCTGACCCGCGCCGCCATCGTATCGGCTTGCACATTCCTCACATCCTCGATGTACTTGATCATTCCCACAAAGAGCTTGGAATAGCCGTTCCAGACGAAAATCCTGTCGATGGAGTGCAGACCGGGGGCTTTCATATCGAGATTTTCCAGGCTCGAATTGTTGGTAGCCATGAGTAGAATGGGGATATCGGGCCATATATTCTTCATGGATTGGGCCAGCCTGAGGGGGACATCGAAATCGATGCCCGCCATGAGGATCACGAGATCGAAGGTTCCGCCTCGAAAGAGATCGAGGGCTGAATCGTCGGTATACGCGCAGGTTACCCGGGGGATGGTAGTGAGGTTGAGCTTGAAATACTCGCCGTAGATCTGTTCGGTGAGGACACCGTCCGACTCCACGACAAAAGAATCGTAGAGGCTTCCGACAAGGAGGACTTCGCGCACCCTGAAGCGCATGAGGTCGTGATAGACGTTCCGTTCCCGCCGCTGCTGGTCATAGGCAGCCACCAGTTCGTTGAAGTACATGGAAGCATGATAATGCAGATGGAGGCGGAACGAAAGTGAGAATCGCCCGTGGCGCGCTTCCTTGACCTCTGCATCGCGACCGTGTAATATCCATGTTACTCTTTGCAGGAGCAAAATTCACAGCCGGGAGACCAGACAGCCCGGTGCTGGAGTCGCTTTCAATGAAGAATCTCAAGCTCGTGGCGGCACGACCTGATTCAAGCCGCAGCGTCATAGATGTAATGGGCGTTAAATTCGGAAGGGATTTCGTCGTCATCGCCGGTCCATGCTCGGTGGAAACCGAGAGGCAGACCATCGATACGGCGATAGCCGTTAAAAAGGCGGGAGCCCACATGCTCCGAGGAGGAGCCTTCAAGCCCAGAACCTCTCCCTATGCCTTCCAGGGTCTTGGCCTCAAGGGCCTCAAATTGCTCGACAAAGCGAAGAAGGAAACCGGCCTGCCCATCGTCACGGAAGTCGTGGATACGCGCGATGTCTCTTGGGTTGGCGAATATGCCGATGTCCTGCAGATCGGCGCGCGCAACATGCAGAATTTTTCGCTCCTGAGGGAAGCGGGCAAATCCGGAAAACCGATACTCCTGAAGCGCGGCATGTATTCCACCCTCGAAGAGTGGCTCAACTGTGCCGAGTACATCCTCGCCGAGGGCAATCCCAACGTGATTCTCTGCGAACGTGGAATTCGCACCTTTGAAACCTATACCAGAAACACCCTCGATCTCTCCATGGTGCCGGCTGTGCTGAAGGAAAGCCATCTTCCCATACTCGTCGACCCGAGCCACGGCACGGGCATATTGTCGATGATCGAACCCATGAGCCTTGCCGCGATGATAGCAGGCGCCAACGGGCTTGAAATCGAAGTCCATATCGATCCGCCTTCAGCCTTGAGCGACAAGGACCAGCAGCTCAACGTGGCCCAATTCGAAAATCTCATGAAAAAGCTGGAGAAGACGAGAATATTTTACGCGAACCTGATGGCAGCGGATGACAACGGCGACAGCCACAAAGCCCTTGACCCAATCGAGGCCGACGGCGACCGGGGAGACTCAGAAGGCTCGAGAGAGCCGAATCCTTTCATCGACGCGGTGGACTGAAGGCGGATCGATGCGAGAAACCATACACTTCTGCGGAATCGCCGAGATAGCTTCACGCATGGACACGAGGAAGACACTCATCCTCACCGATCGGAAAGTCCATTCCCTCTTCGGCGCCAGCTTTCCGGCTTGCCCCCTTGTTTTCGTGCCCGAAGGCGAAGCAGCAAAATCCTGGGATGTCCTCGCCGAACTGTACCGGCAGTTCATCGCCCTCGAACTGGACAGAAGCTGGAAAATCCTCGCTATAGGAGGAGGAGCCGTGGGTGACCTGGGAGGCTACGCTGCCCACAGCTGGCTTCGGGGCATAGGATTCATGCTGGCTCCCACCACCCTTCTCGCGATGACGGATGCCTCTTTGGGCGGCAAGAACGGCATCGATTTCCAGGGCTACAAGAATGTCGTGGGTTCCTTCCACCTCCCCGAGGCTATATTCTGCGATATCGAGACCCTCAGGCTTCTTGACGGCAGGCAGTTCGCCTCAGGCATGGCAGAGGTGATCAAACATGCCATCATCGATGGCGAGGATTACTTCGCTTTCCTCGAGAGGGCTCTGGCTTCACAGGCCGGAGGCGGTTGCCTCGACTACAATTCATGTCCTGGGGAAACGCTCAAGCACATAGTATCCGAATCCCAGCGCGTCAAGCTGAGCATCGTGCAGAGAGATCCAAGGGAAGCGGGCGAACGCAGGATTCTCAACCTGGGCCACAGTTTCGGCCATGCCATCGAAATCGTTTCCGGCATGCCTCATGGTTACTGTGTGGCGCTCGGCATAGTCCTTGCCTGCTCTTTTTCCATGAAGCGGGGCTATATGACCGCTCCGACAGCCGGGCGCATCGAGGATCTGCTGTCGGGATACGGCCTGCCTGTCGATGTACGATCGATGCGAAATGACAAAGACCGGATGGCTGAGACGCTTTTCATGGACAAAAAGAGGGAAGGATCCTGGATGAACCTCGTCATCCCCAGGGATATTGGTAGCGTGGCGGTCGAAAAGGTCGCCATCCAGGAGCTCAAGGCTTTTTTGGATGAGGCAATGGCATGAACAGATTTGGAAGAATTCTCTGTGTCGAGCTTTTCGGCGAATCTCATGGCGCCAGGATCGGGGCCATCATCGATGGCTGCCCGGCTGGGATAGCCCTGAGGTCTGAGGATTTCGAGGCTGATCTCTCGCGAAGGCGTTCCGGCGTTTCAGGCACGACCCCGCGCAGGGAGAGCGACATGCCGGTCATCGTGTCGGGCATATACCAGGGCTGCAGCACGGGCGCGCCCATCTGCGTTACCTTCTCCAATGACGACACGCGATCGGTCGACTATGAGCGCTTCGCGGCCGTACCCAGGCCGGGTCACGCGGATTTCACCTCCCGGGCGAAATACCGGGGATTCTCCGATCCGCGGGGTTCGGGTCATTTTTCAGGCCGAATCACGACGGGGCTCGTGGCGGCTGGCGTCATCGCCAAAAAAATCCTGGGACCCGTCGTCTTCGACACCAGAATTCTGTCGGCTGGTGGCAGGCGGGATATCGAAAAATCCATCGAAGAAGCAAGGGCGGCCGACGATTCGGTAGGCGCCCTCGTCGAAATCCGGGCGACTGGTCTGCCTGCCGGTCTCGGAGAACCCTTCTTCGACGCTTGCGAGAGCGTCATAGCTCATGCCGTCTTCGCGGTGCCGGGCATACGAGGCGTCGAATTCGGCGACGGCTTCGGCGCCGCAGCCATGCGCGGCAGCATGCACAACGATCCTTTTCTGGACGCGCAGGGAAGGACGCTCAGAAACGGAGCTGGCGGCATCAACGGAGGGATAACCAACGGCAATGAGTTGGTGGTTCGTGCCGCGGTCAAGCCGACTTCTTCGATCGCCGCCGCCCAGACAACCTTCGATTTCGAGAAGGGCGAGATGACGGAACTTCGCATAGAAGGCCGCCACGATGCCTGCATAGCTTTGAGGAGCGCCGTCGTCATCGAAGCCGCGATAGCCCTGGCACTGGCCGACCTCAGCCTCGCGGCGGCAGGCGGCGGGTCAGGATACGCGGCATGGGCGGGCGCTTCGAAAAAAAACGATCCAGAACGGAGGAATATATGACTCTCGATGACCTGCGCACCGATATCGACAAGATTGATGCCCGTATACTGTCTCTGCTCAACGAGAGGATGGAGAAAGCCATACTCACGAAGAAATTCAAGACATCAATCGTGGACACTTCCAGGGAGCAGATCGTCCTCGACAAGATTCGCCGCTCCAGCCATTGTCTCGTCGAGCCAAAATTCGCCGTCGATATCTACTCCTTCATAATATCCGAAAGCAAGCGCCTCCAGGCCATGGGCCTGCAGACTATCGGATTCCAGGGCGAGCACGGCGCCTACAGCGAAGTAGCCGCCCGAGCCCTCCTCCCCCAAAGCGCCATGATGCCCTGCAGAGAATTCAGCGACGTCTTCGAATCGGTGGAATCGGGCATCTTCGACTGCGGCATCGTGCCCGTCGAGAATACTCTCGGAGGCCTCGTCGGGCCCGTGAACTCCATCCTCATCTATACAAACCTCAAAATCATCGCGGCCGTCGATATGCCTGTGAAGCACTGCCTTCTCTGCGTACCCGGCACCGATCACAGGGAACTCAGGAATGTCTGGTCGCACTCGCAGGCGCTTGCCCAGTGCAGGAATTTCATAGCCCGCAATCACCTCGAGGCCATCCCCTACTACGATACGGCGGGAGCGGCCCGAACCATCGCCGAAACCAGGCCCAAGGGCGTGGCTGTCATCGCGAGCAAATTCTGCGCCGACCTCTATGGTCTCGAGATAATCAAAGAGGACATTCAGGATTCCGTCCACAACAGGACTCGTTTCTTTGTCGTCGCGATGAACGATGGTGTCGGGGACGGCGACCGTTGTTCGGCTGTCTTCACCGCCGGCGACAAGGCAGGTTCTCTCTTCGCCATTCTCAAGGTATTCGCCAACGCGTCCATCAACCTCACGCGTATCGAATCCGTTCCCGACACACCGGGGAAATACGCCATCTTCATCGACTTCCAAGGCTCGATAAAAGATGCGAAAGTGGCATCGGTCATCGCGAAAGCGGAGGAAATGGCCGAGGATTTCAGGGTTCTCGGCTGCTACAAGGAAACGAGGCTGCAGGCATGAAAATTTTCATTCTTGGAACAGGCAGGATGGGCGCTTGGCTCAGCGAGGAACTCTGCTGGGATCACGAAGTATGGGTGCATGACGCTGATCCTTACAAGATGAAGTATTTCATGAAGGTTCACCGGATACTCGATCTCGAAGAACTCGATTCCGTAGGTCCAGAGCTCTTCATCAACTGCGTTCCTCTCGGTCACACAATAGAAGCTTTTGACAGGGTGATACCTCATCTTCCCGAAACCTGCATGCTGGCCGACATAGCCTCGGTGAAGAACGGCCTCGAGGATTATTACAGGAAAACAGGCAGGCCATTCGTTTCGAGCCATCCGATGTTCGGCCCCACGGGGGCCAATATCCGCGACCTTCATGATGAAAGCGCCATCATCATCACGGAATCCTGCGAAAAGGGCAAGGAATTCTTCAGGGAACTCTACCGCAGGCTGAAGATCCACATCTTCGACTACAGCTTCGAGGAGCACGACAAGACCGTCGCCTATTCCCTCGCCACGCCCTTCGCCTCGAGCATGGTCTTCGCCGCCTGCATGAAGAAACAGGACGCGCCGGGTACCAATTTCAAGAAGCATATGGCTGTCGCAACAGGCATGCTCTCGGAGGACGACAGACTCCTCACCGAGATAATGTTCAATACCTACACGATTCGCCAGCTCGAGCTCATCAACTCAAAACTGGCCTACCTGACGCATATCATCCGTCAGCGCGACTACGAGGAGATGAAGAAATTCCTCGATACGCTCAGGGCTAACATCGCAAATTAACGGCTTACCGATGCAAGGTCCTCGAAAAAGCGCGGCCAGGATTTCGAAACGCATTCGCTTCCCTTGATGATGACGGGATTTCGCGCGCCCAAGGCCGCTATCGCGGCGGCCATTGCGATGCGGTGATCGCCGCAGGCATCCACTACACCGCCTTCGGCGCCCCCTCCCCTCACGATCATCCTGTCACCCTCGATGCTTACGGGTATGCCCAAGGCGTCAAAAGCGGCTTTCAGGCTCGCGGCCCTATCGCTCTCCTTGCCGCGAAGCCTGTGGATGCCCCGTATGGCCGAACTGCCGAGGCAAGCCGAAGCCAAGGCGACGAGGGGCGGAAAGAGGTCGGGGCAGTCGGTGGCGTCGAACTCGAAGGCTTGGAGGCGGGCGCGCCCGACGAGTAGCCTGTCGCCTTCGAAGCGCGGAGCCGCGCCCGCCAGAAGCGCAGCCCGCAGGATCGCCCTGTCAGGCTGGCTTGAGTCGGCCTTCAGACCGCGGATTGCCAGCCCACCCTCCCCTCCGGCGATCGCCGCCGCCACCACCAGGAAAGCGGCTCCACTCCAGTCGCCCTCGACATGGAAATTCGCGGGAATGTACTTCTGCCGACCCTTTATGAAAAACCTCGAAAATTCGGCATCCCTCTCGACAACGACGCCGAAGGCGGCGCATGTGTCGATGGTGAGATCGAGATAGCCCTTGCTGACGGCATTTTCCACCTTCAGCTCGGAATCCCCCGGGCAGAGAGGGAGGGCTATCAAGAGTCCCGTGAGGAGCTGGGAGCTATCGCCCGCATCGATAGTGGCCTTCCCTCCTCGCAGCGGGCCTTTGATCGAGAGCGGAGCGAATCCCCCCGAAGCCGCACAGAGGGCGCCAAAGGCCTGGAGGGATTTCTCCACCATGCCCATGGGGCGCCGCAGGAGGGAGCCTCGTCCGATCATCCTCGTTTTTATTGGAAGTAGGGAAGCGATGGGCGAGAACATGCGCATGCACAGACCCGACTCGCCGCAGTCAAGGTCGATCGGCTCTCCCGTCGCAGGATCGCGCCGCGGCATCTCTTCCTCGCTGGATACCGCGACGAAGAAGGGGGAGCCTTCGATTTCGACCGAAGTGCCATCGACGCGAACCCTCGCTCCCAGGCTTTCCGCCAACCGAAGCGCTGATTCCGAATCGGCGCAGAGCTCGCCGCTCAGGAGGATGCTTCCGCCCTGGGCGAGCGTGGCGCAGGCTACAGCCCTCTGCATGGAACTTTTAGAAGGGGGTGCTTCGATACTCCCCGACACCGAACCTTTACCACAGCGCATGATCATCGGTTGGCCTTCTCCTTCAACGGAATACTATCATGAAAAGGGGCCAGCCGCGAATGCGGCTGGCCCCGGCACGGCAGTATCAGATATTCAGATCAGACAAGCCCCTGTGCGAGCATGGCATCGGCCACCTTCTTGAAGCCGGCGATGTTGGCGCCGACGACATAATTGCCTTCGAATCCGTACTTGGCCGCGGTTTCGACACATGCTTCGTGGATATTGATCATGATCTGGCGGAGGCGCTGATCCACTTCTTCGGCCGTCCATGCGAGCCGCATGGAGTTCTGGCTCATCTCGATGCCTGAGGTGGCGACGCCGCCCGCGTTGGCCGCCTTTCCTGGCGCGAAGGGGATGTTCTTCTCGATGAAGAGCTTCCATGCTTCTGGCGTGCAGCCCATGTTGCTCACTTCCACAACCGTCATGACGCCGTTCGCGATCAGGGACCTGGCATCTTCGCCGTTCAGTTCATTCTGGATGGCGCAGGGCATCGCGATGTCGACCTTCTGCACCCAGGGCTTTTTCCCAGCGAAGAACTGGGCCTTGGCGAACTTCTTCGCGTAGGTTTCGCACTTATTCCTGTCGATAACGAGCATTTCCTTGAGATATTCCCACTTCTCTTCGGTACCGATGCCGTCGGGATCGAAAATATAGCCATCTGGACCCGAGATCGTGACGACTTTGGCGCCTAGCTGGCTGGCCTTGATGCAGACGCCCCAGGCCACGTTGCCGAAGCCCGAAACGGAGATTGTCTTGCCCGTGAGGCCGTCTTTCTTCAGCTTGAGCATCTCGTGGGCAAAATAGGTGGCTCCGAAGCCCGTGGCTTCTGGTCGAACCAAAGACCCGCCGAAAGAAAGCCCCTTTCCCGTGAGGACGCCGGTGAATTCGTTGGCGAGTCGCTTGTATTGTCCGAAGAGATAGCCGACTTCCCTGCCTCCGACCCCGATGTCACCGGCGGGAACGTCGGTATCGGGACCGATGTGGCGGAAAAGTTCGGTCATGAAGCTCTGGCAGAAACGCATGATCTCGTTATCGCTCTTGCCGTTCGGATCGAAATCCGAGCCGCCCTTTCCGCCGCCCATGGGGAGGCTGGTCAGGCTATTTTTGAAGGTCTGCTCGAATCCGAGGAATTTCAGGGTTGAAAGCGTGACTTTCGGATGGAACCGCAGGCCGCCCTTGTAGGGGCCGATCGCCGAATTGAATTGTACCCTGTAGCCACGATTGATATGGTACTCGCCCTTGTCGTCGATCCAAGGCACCCTGAACATTATGGTACGCTCGGGCTCGACGAGCCTTTCGAGAATCTTCTGGGCTTTGTATTTGGGCTCGGCTTCGATGATGGGTGAAATTGATTCGAGGACTTCCTCGGCCGCCTGGAGGAATTCACTCTCCCAGGGATAACGCGCGCGCAGATCATCGAGCACTTGTTTTATGTAGGAATTCATTCGACCCTCCTTATGGGTTTTTGGAGAAAATATCAACTCGCTGGTGATGCTTCAACAAGGCTATTCTATACCGACTTATCGAATCCGGCAAGTGAAATTACAATGTGAAACGATGTTCTGAATATTGAAATATCCTGCAACCAGACCTGTCAAAACTCATCTCTAAGTTGGTCGGCACTATTCCCCGCGCTCTCCTCGCCCTCGGCGGGGAGAAGCTTTTCTATCTTCACGGAGAGTATCCGGTACGCTTCCATCTCCTGCACGGTGAAGACGGCTTCGGCCGTCGCGATGCTCTCGTTTTCTACGGGGATTCGTCCGAAAAGGTCGAAAACATAGCCTGCGAGGCTGTCGAAATCTCCGGCGGGCAGTTCCAGACCTATTTTCTCGCTAATCTCGTCAAGGTGGACCCGTGCGTTGCAGAGCCAGGATTGAGGTCCGATCTGCACGCAATCCTCGGTTTCATCGTCATATTCATCCTGGATTTCCCCGACAATTTCCTCGATGATGTCCTCCATGCAGACAATGCCCGATGTTCCCCCATATTCATCCAGGGCTACGGCGATATGGACCCTTCGCCGCTTGAATTCCCTGAGCAGGCTGTCGATGCGCTTGGTTTCGGGGACGAAGAATGGCTTCCGGGTTATGGAAGAAATATGTATTTCCTGCTTGCTGATAAGGGCTGCGAGGACATCCTTGGCATAGAGTATGCCAACCACGTTGTCTATTGATTCCTTGTAGACTGGTATCCGCGAGTGGCCGGAATCTACCAGGGTCCTGAATATCTCATCGAGGGGATCGTCGGAGGAAATGAAGACAGTATCGGTGCGCGGCACCATCACTTCCTTGACGGTCGTTTCGGAGAGATGTTCCACGCCCTCGATCATCTCCTGTTGCTCGAGAGCTTCCGGTTCATCGCTCTCTTCGGGCTTGCTGCTTTTCCTGCCGAAAATTCTTAGGAAGGGGCTCACAGTATTCGTTCTCCCTCGAATGTCCTGATGATGGTTTCCTGCTCCGCGAGCATAGGCTGAAGCGGACTGTTGTCCGCATGGTCCATGCCCGAGAGATGGAGGATACCATGGATTATCAGACGTTTCATCTCCTCGTCGATCTTCACGCCGAATTCCTCGGCATTTCTCTCCAAGGCGGGAATGCTTATCACGATGTCGCCAGCCATGAAAACGGTATGCCCTTCTTCCTCAAGCGTATCCCCCATCGGGAAGGACAGGACATCGGTGGCTTCATCCTTCAACCTGTAGTCGCGGTTGAGCGCCCGTATGAACTCGTCCTCACAAAAAAGCAGGGAGAGGACCCAATTATCCTTCCCGAGATGCTCCAGGACGTGAAAAGCGAAGGCTTCAGCCCTTGCGAGCCAGGGGGGCTCGTCCATACCGCGCCAGTCTATGCTGATGCGGTTCATGAGCCCTGTTCCTTCTGCTTCGGATACTCGATCCTGGAATGGAACTGGCCGGCCATGATGCGGACGAAGGAATGGCGGATGACTTCCAGGTCGCGCAGGGTGAGGGCGCAGTTGTCCAGCTGGCCTTCCTGGATCTTGCTGAGGATGAGCTGGTGCACATGGGCGTCCAGGCGAGGCAGGGAAGGCTTCTTCAAAACCCGCGTCGACGCCTCGACGGCATCGGCGAGCATGACGATGCCCGCTTCCTTGTTCGCCGGAGGAGAACCGGGATAGGAAAAATCCTCTTTTCTGATGGTGTCGTCCGCTTTTTTAGCCTTGTCGTAGAACCAGGCGATCACCGAATTGCCATGGTGCTGGGCTATGATGTCGACGACAGCTTTGGGCAGGTTGAGATCCCTTGCCTTTTCCGCCCCGATCTTCACATGGCTCCGTATCACTGTCGCCGAGAGGCGCGGGTTCATCTCGTCGTGTTTATTCGTGCCGCGCTGGTTTTCCACAAAGTATTCTGCCTGCTCAATCTTTCCAATGTCGTGGTAATAGGCCCCTACCCTCGCAAGGAGAGGGTTCGCACCTATGTCCTCCGCGGCTGCCTCGGCCAGGTGGGCGACGTTCATCGAATGCGAATAGCTGCCAGGGGCCTGGGTCAGGAGTTCCTTCAGCGCTGGAGCGTTCACATCGGAAAGTTCGAGAAGCCGGAAGCGGGTGGGAAGGTTGAATGATTGTTCAAGAATGGGAAGTATGGCCAGTATGAGGGCGCAGCTTACGAAACCATTGAGCGCAAGGTAGCCGGAAAGCCTGAAGAGGCTCTCGAATCCTAGGCCCTGCTGGACGAGAAGGCTGAAACCGATAAGCAGCTGGATTCCAGCCTGGAAGACCCCGGCTAGAACAAGGTTGAGGCGGGTCTTTGCCGTGCTGATCATGAACGTGGCAAAAAGACCTGCCAAAATTATGAATATCATATAGTAGGGATTGAGGTTCGATGCGGAGGCGGTCAGGATCACGAGAATGGTCGTATACGAGAAGGCAAAGCGCTGTCCGGCAAGAGCGGCCCCTATGCCGGTGAACAGCGCTACAGGGATGAAATAGGCACCATCAAACTGCAGCTGCCCTTCGCTCGCGCGGCTGGCGAGAAGGACGATGGCGTAGAAGATGAGGCTGGAGTAGATGCACATGAGGGTACCGGTTGTCCCTACGTTGCTGTATTCTTCCTCTTTTTTTCGAAGCAGGAAGAATCCCAGAGCCGCCGAGGCGAGGAGAATGCCGAAACTCCTCATCGACAGTCCTATATCGGCCCGCGATACGGCGCTTCGTATAGCCTGGATGCGGGCATAGCTTTCCTCGCTGACTATCTCGCCCTTGCGTATGAGCAGTTCGTTCTTGCCCACGGCGCGCATGACGGGGTCCACCTTGGCCTTCACTTTGGACAATCTGTCCGCCGACGCCGCTTCGTCGAAAAAGGCGTTCTCGGCGATAAAGCCTTTGACGAGACCTTCAACGATCCCCGAGAGCTGTCCAGCGAGATGTTTCGCAGAAATAGCCTGTTCGATGACGCTGGAAAGTTCAATCTTCGTTATCATGGAAGAGCGGGGGCGCTGTTCGACTTCCGTCTTGTCGTTGACCAGACGCCTGAGTTCGAAATAATCATGGTTGAAACGGCTGATGCCTTCGGTCGGGAGCGAAAACACTCCATTCTGGAGAATGGCGACGAGAATGTCTTCGGCGTACACCAGAGCCTGAGCTTTGAGTGAGGTGGTAGCCAGCGCCGTGAGCGTCTCCCTGGAGAGGCTGCCCGGGAATTTGCTCTGCAGCATGAGGACAGCCGTATCGAGGGCTATGTCCTGGTTCATGAGCTCCCTGAAGCTCGCCTGGAAGGCACCATACTGATCGAGCATGCGTTTGGTGATGCCGCTGTCGAACTGGAAGACAGGCAGGACAAGCCTCTCCTCGGCGTCGACGCGAAGTCTCGTGGCTTCAGTATCCACATAGACGACGTCCTTCCGCGCGATGACATCCTTTTCGGCTATGCTCCCAGGGCTCAGACCTTGAAAATCGCGCTTTACTTCGACCGCGCCCGGTCCCAGGAAGAAGAGCAATACAGCGGCAAGCACCAGGCAGAGAAAGAAATGCAGGCCATAGAACTTGTCCCTCGCCGGATCTGCTGAAAACAATCCGCGGCGCCTATCCTTGACTTGATTATTCGCTTTCATAGGCTTCGATTATTTTCCGCACAAGGGGGCTTCGCACAACGTCGCGGGAATCGAGGCGGCTGACGAGTATGCCATCGATGTCGGAGAGTATCTGGATCGCGTGGACAAGTCCGGATTCCGTCCTTTTGGGGAGATCTATCTGGGTGATATCCCCCGAGACTATCGCTTTCGAGTTTTCGCCGAGTCGTGTCAGGAACATTTTCATCTGTTCCTTGGTCGTGTTCTGGGCTTCGTCCAGGATGACGACGCAATTGCTCAGGCTCCTCCCTCGCATGTAGGCGAGGGGCGCGACTTCTATGGACCGGGATTCCTCGAGCCGTCGTATCACTTCATAGGGGACGAGTGTTTCCATAGCATCGTAGAGAGGTCGAAGATAGGGATTTATCTTCTGGACAAGATCGCCGGGAAGATATCCAAGGCTCTCGCCAGCCTCGACGATGGGTCGAGTGAGTATAAGCTTTCTCCTCGCTTTGACAAGGAGTTCCCTCAGAGCCCAGGCCATCGCCAGGTAGGTCTTCCCAGTGCCCGCTGGACCGATAGAGAAGACCAGGTCGTGAGTGGCCAGGCCTTTAAGGTAGAGCCCTTGACCTTTGCTGCGAGGATATACCTTGATGCGGCTGCCTGGAATTTGAACGCAGGAATCCATGAATTCGACGCAGGAAGAGGAATCGCCCTCCTGTCCCGATGGTCTGAATCCGAGCGGGGTGAGTTCGGCGTGGAGAGCGATGATGAGGTCGGGCGTCGCCGGCAGTCCACCCTCTATGGACATCACAAGGGCGTCGATAAGGCTGGAAAACAGCCTGCGCTTTTCTTCATCCCGACTTTCTATCGAAAGTTCGTTCCCTCTGCTCAGCACCCTCGTCCCCAAGAGGTCACCCACTATGGATAGATTGTAGTCATTGGGTCCGCAGAGTTCCGCGAGTATCTCGGTATTCTCCAGCACTATGCTCTCCGAATTCAATTCCTCTCCTTCGCGCGGTGGCAGGGTCTCCGTTCAGGCATCGATTATAACGATACTCCTCGCCTTTGTACATTATTCCCTACCAGGGCGGATTATCCTCTTTGTGTCATTCGATGAAGCCGCCTTCCTGGTATGCTGTGGACGCTTTGATTTCAGGGATATCCTTCCATGTGACAGCGATGCTGAAGGAAAAATCGAGCTGATAGTAAGGTCTGCCGGAATCGGGTGTCATAAGCATTGGGCTCATGCCGAGGGCAGCCTCCAGGTTCCAGTCGTGGAGATCCTGCGATAGCTTGAGTTTCAGATTCTGCAACTTGAAGAGGCTGTGTTTCAGCTGGGCGCTGTCCCAGAGGCTCAGGGATTCGACGATGTCGGTGAGGAAATTCCTGTAGTAATCAACGGGATTGAAACTCGAGGTCGTGGGGAAGACAGACGGCCAGTAACGCCATGCCGATTTGTTCGCCGACGAACTCGTGAAGCTGATCGATGTTCCCTTGACGCTGTTGAGGGAGAGATCCAACGCGAGGCCCATCGTCGACTCCGTAAACCGGATCAGATTCTGCGTGTACGACAGGGTCGGGCGAAGGCTGAACCGCGGCGGCGTATCTATGGATATGGAGTTATCGGCAGGATTGGCCACGCCGTTCTTGGTGGGTGTGAGGGTAAAGGACGCTTCGTAAGGCCTGAAGCTCTCCGTGCCGTCAGTGCTCCAGAGACCGCCAGAAAAGCTGTATCCTTTCGATTTCTTCGCGGTGAAGGCAGCTTTTGCCCAGCCATATTCGACGGAACTAATGCTCGAAAGTGGCGCAGACGCGTCGAAGTCCCAGGAAAAACTGGAACGCATAACGGGATAGGGAGTCGCGCCAAGGGCGATCTGAGCGCTCAGTCCGGAAGGCAGAAGCTCAGCCAAGGCGCTTGCCCTTGAAATCACGGCGTTGAGATTTGCCTTGACATATTTTTGGCTGAAAGCATAGGTGGAAGAATACTTCTCGAGCAGGGGCGGCAAAGAAGCCGAGAAGCTCAATGAATGGGTGGGGGCGTTTTTTGGAGCGAGAGCCAGCGTGGCCGTCAGGGCATGGGTTGTCAGGGTTTCGTCGTTCCATCCGATCCAGCTGGTGCTATAGGTGGGCGGAGCGTCGATCGCTAGCCCCGAAAGCCCCGCGAACTGGAGCCTGTAGAGCGTCCCTCCGATCGCATATTTGAGCGAGGAGGCTGCCCAGGCCGAGCCTGGAACGAAGGGCGTCAAGGACAGGGAGGCATTCCCGTTTACGGCAGTCGAACGATAGGAATAGTCGGAAAGTCTATAAGGATGGACGGTCGTGGGCGCAATCCTCTCATCCAGCAGGTATGGCCGCCATTGATCCTGGGCGGTCAATCCAATGCCCGCCTGCACCGACAGCAGTCTTTCGGCCCAGCCGGCGCTCGAGTCGATTCCGAGGGCTCCTCTCCACCCGGTCAGCAGATAGGAAAGCGATGCGTCGACATCCTGCGGGTAGAGCCAGGCTGAAGAATGGAACTTTTCTTCCAGGATGGCGGTGCCCGAAGCCTTCCAGCCTATATCGAGCGATCGCTGGTTGAAATCTCGCGCCGGTTTATCGGTCGGTTCCGGGGCTCCCACATCGACCGATCCTGGCTTTTCGGTCTCTGAATTGTATTCGAGTACGCTGCCCGAGAGCGAGAAGGCGGCATCGATCGGTTTTAAGCTTTCGGGATAATAGAATTCCCTCCCTGGATCGACGGCGAGGCTTCGTTTCTGTTGACTCGTGAGACCGGTTGTCGGCTGGGATTTCGATTTCCATACCATCTGGGCGGCCATTTTGGAAAGATTGGCGTTTTCCAGGAAAGAAGGCTTGGTATTCCCTGCCGTCCAGTACAGGCTCGACTGGAGGCTCTGTGTCATCATCGTGCGTTTGGAAATGGCTGTCGTATTGGAATCGATCATCGACATCATGTTTGAGGATTCTTCGCGCTGAAGGAAATCCTGCTCGAAGAAGGGGTCGGAATAGAGAGGGAATTCAAGGACTATGGAAAAACGCAGGGGGCCCGAGGACTTTTTGTACGAGTATTTCGCCGCGAGGCCGAATCTGAAGGGCAGATCGGTACTAAGAAAATTCGAAGCGTTCCACTGGGAATCATAATCGTTCGAATAGTCGAAGGGCGAGTAATACCCGTTTGACTGAAGGAAGAGAGAGCGGCTGAATCCCAGTCCCATACTGAAATCGAGGGATCCTTGAGCCAAAGAGGGATAAGTGCCAGAAAGGCCTACATGGATGCCCAAAGCCGAATAGATATCGGCAAGAAGTTTGAGGGTGGTGTCCGTCTTGTCCGCCCCGTTTCCCGAAGAGGATTGGGTGCGCTTTATGAAGATGCCGGAAACTTTTTTCTCCCCTCCATCCTCTTGCTGACTGAAAAGCGAAAGACTGCTTGAAGTCTCCGTACCCTTTTTCTTCTCGCCGAGAAGGTAGGTCGTCGTCTGGATGAAGGCTCCTTCCCTCGACCGATAGCCGAAAATGGGATGGAAAATGATCTCATCATTGGGGTAATAGAAGAATGGCAGCCATAGCACAGGCACGACACCGAGATAGAGGGTGGCGCCCGAAAGGGCCCAATCGCCGTTTTCGAAAAGCCAAACCTTTTTTGCCCGTATGTAGTAGTGGGGATCGTCCTCGTCGCAGGCCGTAACAATCGCCTTTTCTAGAATGCTTAAATCGCTTCCCCTTCTTGTCAGCTTCTCAAAATTGAAGGACAGGCTGCGCTTGACCGAAGCGGTGGGTTCGAGGTTGTACGCTCCGTCAAGAAAGATTCCAGAGTAGGAATTCAGGTCGACAAGGAGGGTTGAACCGACGAACTCGTCGCTTCGCCCTCCCCCCGAGCGGACATAGAGTACATGACCGTTCGCCTCGATGATGTTCCTGTTCCTGTTGAAGACGATCTCGTCCGCTTTGATGGAATGACTGAAGTCGTCTTCAGTCGATATCGTCATCGTAATGGGGCCTAAGAGCCTGATAAAGCTGTCGCTCGAGCCTTCGATGCTGAAATACTCGGCGCCAGAAGCGTTTTCTATCGTCATGCTCGTGGCCGGAGCGGGGGTCGCAGGCGGCTCGAGTCCCAGGGCCTGGTACAGCCTTGACCGCAGCGTCTGGCTGTCGCCTTCGGTCGAAAGCCCGAAGCGAAGAGCCATGGCTCTGAGTTCATAATACGTGCTTATTGCTATGTCGAGCGCAAGAGTCTTAGCTTCCAGAACCGACATGGACGACGCAAGATCGGTCTGGGCAAAAGCGCAGAATGTCAGGAGGAAAATACAACCAAGCGCGAGAATTCTGCGGAGCATCACGGCGATAATACACCGCGCGACGGGGAGCCTGCAACCTTGGAAAAGCCCCTGCGATGAAAGCCAGCTATTTCAGGTAGTCGCGGAGATACTTGCCCGTGTACGAAGCCTTGCACTTCACGACATCTTCAGGTCTGCCCTCAACCACGATGTCTCCTCCCTTCGTGCCGCCTTCCGGACCCAAGTCGACGATCCAGTCGGCCAGCTTGATGACGTCGAGATTGTGCTCGATCATCACGACGCTGTTGCCCATGTCGACAAGGCGCTGGATGACGTCCATCAACTGTTTCACATCGGCAAAATGGAGGCCCGTCGTGGGTTCGTCCATAAAGTAAAGGGTTTTACCCGTGGATCGCTTAGCAAGTTCAAAGGCAAGCTTTACCCTCTGGGCTTCGCCGCCCGAGAGCGTGAGGGCAGACTGCCCAACCTTCACGTAACCCAGGCCTACCGATAGAAGCGTCTCGAATTTATGAGCGATGGAGGGAATGTGCTTGAAGAAGAGAGCGGCTTCCTCGATTGTCATATCGAGGACATCGGCGATGTTTTTACCCTTATACCGTACGTCGAGGGTATCGGCGTTGAAGCGCTTGCCGTGACAGACATCGCATTCGATGTAGACATCGGGCAGAAAATTCATCTCGATTTTCAGGGTGCCATCGCCCTGACAATTCTCGCAGCGTCCGCCTTTCACGTTGAAGCTGTAACGACCCGACTTCCACCCCCTCGACTTGGATTCGGGCATATTGGCGTAAAGCTCCCTGATGGCAGTGAAAACGCCCGCGTAGGTTGCCGGGTTTGAACGAGGTGTTCTGCCTATTGGGCTCTGGTCGATATTGATGATCTTGTCGATATTTCCGATCCCCTGTATACCATCGAGCTCGCCCTCTGGCAGGTGGGACCGCATGACGCGGTTCGAGATGGCAGGGTAGAGCAGGTCGGTGAGGAGGGTACTCTTCCCCGATCCGGAGACTCCGGTTATGCATACGAACATGCCCAGGGGTATCCTGACGTCTATATTTTTGAGGTTGTGCTCGCGCGCGCCCCGCACGACGATGTCCAAACCATTCCCTTCCCTCCTCGCGGCGGGGAGGTCTATAGACAGCTTTCCCGCGAGAAATTGTCCCGTGATGCTCTTGCTCGACTGCATTACCTCGGCAGGCGTGCCTTGGGCGACGATCTTGCCGCCATGTTCGCCCGCGCCCGGCCCCAGGTCGACGATATAGTCGGCGGTCCGAAGGGTCTGCTCGTCATGCTCCACGACGATGAGGGTGTTTCCGATATCGCGAAGGTAGAGGAGCGTATCGATGAGTTTCTGGTTGTCGCGCTGATGGAGGCCGATGGAAGGTTCATCCAGGATGTAGAGGACACCCACGAGCGACGAGCCTATCTGCGTTGCGAGCCTGATGCGCTGGGCTTCGCCGCCCGAAAGGGTGGCGGCCTTGCGCTCCAGCGTGAGATATTCCAGGCCCACATTCTTCATAAAAGTAAGACGGGCTTTGATCTCTTTCATGATCTGTCTTGAAATCTGCTTCTCGACCTCGCTGAGGTTCACCGAGGCAAAAAACTTGAGGGCTTCCTCCACTGACAGGGATGATACTTCATTGATGTTGCGCCCGCCGATGGTAACGGCGAGGGCTTCCGGGCGGAGGCGCTTCCCGCCGCAGGCGGTACAGGGCTTCTCCGTCATGAAGGTTTCGAGCCACTGCTTGACGCCTTCGCTCGTCGTCTCCCTGTAGCGCCGCTTGAGGTCGGCCAGGATGCCGGGGAATTTCGTGTTGTACTCGAAATGCCCGGTTTTATCCTTGTTGTCGTAATGATATTTGATGGGATCACTGGTGCCGTACAGGATAGCCTTCATCACGGCGGGTTCGAGTTCGCCAAAGGGAGTATCGAGGCTGAAGCGGAAATGCTTGGCGAGGGCTTCGAATCGGGATCTGTTCCAGGCGGACGAAGGATTGTATGGGGGGCATCCGCCTTCGTTGAAGGAGAGGCTCTCGTCGGGAATGCATAGCTCGGGCTGGAATTCGAGGTTGAGACCGAGGCCTGTGCATGCGGGACATGCTCCCTGCGGGGCATTGAAGGAAAAAAGCCTTGGTTCCATCTCCGGCAGGGAAATGCCGCATTCGGGGCAGGCGCCCTTTTGGCTGAAGAACTCTTCGGAGCTGACCTTGTCATGCTCCTTGAGAACGATCACGACGCCGTCGGCGATCTGAAGCGAAGTCTCCACGGCTTCGGCTACGCGCCGCCTTACGTCGGGTCCGAGCTTGATCCTGTCCACCACGACATCGATGCTGTGCTTCTTCTGCTTCTCGAGCTTTATATCCTCCTCGAGTTCGTGCATCGCCCCGTCGACGCGGGCGCGCGCGAATCCCTGCTTGCGCGCGTCCTCGAACCATTTCTTGTGCTCGCCCTTCATGGCGCGGACGACTGGCGCGAGAATCTGGAGCCTCGTGCCCGAAGGCCAGGACAGGATGATATCGAGGATCTGATCGACGCTCTGTTCCTTGATGACTCTCCCGCAGGAAGGGCAATGGGGCGTCCCTGTCCTCGCATAGAGGAGACGGAAATAGTCATGTATCTCGGTTACCGTTCCCACCGTGGAGCGGGGATTCTTGTGGGTCGTCTTCTGTTCTATCGATATGGCGGGCGAGAGCCCCTCGATGTAATCCACATCGGGCTTGTCCATGCGTCCGAGGAACATTCGGGCGTAGGAGGAGAGGGATTCGACATAGCGTCGCTGCCCTTCCGCGAAAATTGTGTCGAAAGCGAGCGAACTCTTGCCCGATCCCGAAAGTCCGGATATTACGATGAGCTTATTGCGCGGAAGTTCCAGGTCTATATTCTTTAGATTGTGCTCCCGGGCGCCCTTTATGATTAGTTTATCCATACGATGCCACAAGGATACGATATATGGCCATTCGAGACAAGTAGAGGCCTACATATGTATAGTAAAAAACTTTTTCCAGTACGTCATTTTATCCGATATAGTCTTGAAGGCAGCCGTGGGAACGGGGCTGGTCGAGGGAAGTCTCGCAATTTGTATGCGCCGCTCAGGCGAAAAATCGGGCGTCCAGACAAGACTGTCGCCGGTTCTGGATAGCGCTGCCCCGCCCCCGCCGCCCGGGGCGGATCCCTTGACGAACTCTCCCGCGAATCCCCGGGCGGCGGCTCCCCCGTTCGCGCCTATCGTGACAATGGATGGATGCCGGCGCAGGAATTCCGCAATCGGATTGGGCCGAGCCCGGGAGATGTCCTTATCCAGGCTTCCCGGCCTTTCGCAGGAGGAGAAAATGTCCCAGATGGCAATCCGCGCCTTTTTCAGCATTTCAATTTTCTCCGCGTAGGAAAGGGGCTCGGTCTGCCCGAAGCAATCACAGAGTATTTTCCAGAAATGATTCTGGGGATTCCCGTAGTATTCGCGCTTTTCCAGCGAGCGTACCGAAGGAAAGGAACCGAGAATCAGGAAAAGCGGGCTTTCGCCTTCCTCAACAGCCCCCGCCGGGGGAAAGCCCTCGAGCGTGACATTCTCAGACATTGAATTTGAAGAAGACGACATCCCCATCCTGGACGACATATTCGCGCCCTTCCTGGCGGAGTTTACCCGCTGCCTTCACAGCCTGCTCGGAACCGAGGGCGACGAGATCGTCATAATGATAGACTTCCGCCTTGATGAAACCTTTTTCGAAATCGGTGTGTATAACACCGGCCGCCTGCGGCGCCTTGTTCCCCGCCTTGATGGTCCAGGCCCTGCATTCGTCCTCGCCGGCGGTGAAGAAGGTGCGAAGCCCCAGGAGCCTATAGGCCGCGTGAATGAGACTGGCGAGGCCCGATTCCTTCAGCCCGATATCGGCCAGAAATTCCGCCTTCTCCTCCGGATCCTGAATATCGGCCAGCTCGGCTTCGAATTTGCCGCAGATGACGACAGCCTCCGATCCCATGCCCTCGGCTATCTTGCGCACGGCGTCCACGTGGGCGTTTCCGTTCACGCCCGTCTCGTCCACATTGCAGACGAAGATTTCCTTCTTCATCGTGATGAGAAAGGCGCCGCGTACGGATTCGAGTTCGTCGTCCTCGAGAGGAACGGAACGGGCTGGCCTGCCCTCCTGGAGCGCCGGCCGGATTTTCTGGAGCGTCGCCAATTCCTTTTCTGTATCCTTCTTCAAGGCCGGATCCAGCTCCTTGAGCTGTTTCTGCAGCTTGTCCAGGCGACGGTCCAATGTATCGAGATCGGCGAGCGCGAGCTCGGTGTGGATCACTTCAATGTCGTCTACAGGATCCACCCTATTGGCGACATGGATGATGTCGGGATCGTCGAAACAGCGCACGA